>JAITHX010000035.1 GCA_031279735.1 Prevotellaceae bacterium | reverse complement strand
GCCGACGACGAGGGTCCGCTTGCGGGAGTCAACGTTGTTGTGAAAGGCACGAGCGTCGGCGTACTGAGCGGCTCCGACGGAAGCTATTCCATCGGCGTGCCCGACAACAGCGCTGTTCTCGTCTTTTCGTTCATGGGATACACCACGCTGGAGGTTACGGTCGGTGCGCGCACCGTTATCGACGTCGAGATGAAGAACGCCGTCGAGATGATCGACGAGGTGGTGGTGGTGGGCTACGGCACCCAGCGCAAAGCCACTCTGACGGGAGCCATTTCCACCGCCGTTTCGGACGACATCGCCCGTTCGGTGGCGACCACTACTTCGGGCGCGCTTGCGGGAAAGATCGCGGGAGTCAACAGCCGAATGTCCGACGGACGTCCGGGCGCTTCCACTTCCATCAACATCCGCAACATGGGCACTCCGCTCTACGTTATCGACGGGGTTCAGAAGGACGAAGGTCAGTTCAACAATCTCGACTTTAACGACATCGAATCCGTTTCGATCATGAAGGACGCTTCGGCGTCGATCTACGGGATGCGCGCCGCGAACGGAGTGGTGGTGGTGACCACCAAGCGCGGAAAGCGCAATGAACGGAACAGCATCAACGTCAATTCCTATTACGGCTGGCAGAACATGTTCCGCTTCCCGCGACCCGCCGACGCGGCGACCTACATCCGCAGTCTCATACAGTCGGACGCCATACGGGGCAATCCCACGGCGCACTATTCGCGCGAGGATCTGGCTAAATGGACGCAAGGCACCGAAAAGGGATACACGCCGTTCGACTGGTACGACTATGTTCTGAGAACCGCTCCGCAGTGGTACGCCGGAGCCAGCGCAACGGGCGGCACCGAGCGAATCAACTATTACTTCGCTCTGAGTCACATCGACCAGACGGACATCATTCGCAACTACGGCGGCTTCTATCGCACCAACGTTCAGCTGAACATCGACGCCTCCGTGAGCAAGCGACTGAAGTTCGGCGCGGGATTCAACGGACGAATCGAAAAACGCGAACAGCCGGGCGTGCCGGGCGGCGACGACATCTGGCAGGGACTGTTCACCATCTATCGCAATCTGCCCACGGCGCGTCCCTTCGCCAACGACAATCCCGCCTATCCCGCCCGAACCTCCGGCAACACCGAGGTCAACTTCGCCATGCTGAACTACGACCTGTCGGGCAAATACACCGAAATATGGCGTACCGGACAGCTCAATTTCAGCGGCGAATACGAAATCATCGACGGTCTGAAGCTCAAGGCGCTCTTCGGATACTATCTCGCGCAAAAGTGGATGGACAATCAGGAGTACACCTACAAGCTCTACGGCTACGACGAGGCGACCGACACCTATCCCGTGGTCTTCAGCATGGACAACCCGTGGCGCGAACGCGACATCCGGCTCGTGGAGGAAATCTCAACCCAGGTGCAGCTGAACTACGAAAAACGCTTCGGCGCTCACAATCTCAACGCCGTGCTGGTTGCCGAAAGCATCACCCGCGACACGCCGGGGTTCTGGGTTCACGACCGTCCCGCATCGAACGCGCTCAGTCTGATGTATTTTCAAACCATGGACCAGTTCAACGACGAGGGTATCCGCACCGAGGCGCGACTGGGCTACGCGGGTCGATTCAACTACAACTACGACGGGAAGTATCTCTTCGAGTTCTCGGCGCGTTACGACGGTTCGTGGAAATTCCCCCCGTCGCACCGCTGGGGCTTCTTCCCTTCGGCATCGGCGGGCTGGCGACTGTCGAGCGAAAAGTTCTGGAAGCGATTCGCGGCAAGCAAGGTGCTCGACGACTTCAAGCTCCGCGCGTCCTACGGTCTGGTGGGCGACGACGGCGTGGCGAACTACTCGGCGTTCGACTACATGTCGGGCTATACCTACAACGAGGGCGGCGCGGTGATCGACGGACAGTATGTACGCGGAGCGCAACCGCGAGGCTTGCCCGTCACCACCCTTTCGTGGATGGAAGCCCGGATGCTCAACATCGGATTCGACTGCGGAATGTTCGACAGCCGTCTCACCGGCGAGGCGAACTACTTCCGCCGCAAACTCGAAGGCATGTCGGCGCGTCGCTACGACGTGCTCGTTCCCTCCGAAGCGGGTTTTGATCTCCCCTACGAAAATCTCGAATCCAACGTCCACACCGGCGTTGACTTCTCCATAAAATGGGCGGACAAAATCAGAGACTTCAATTACCGGGTCGGCGGCAATCTCACCTACGCCCGAATGATCGACTGGGATCGCTACAAGCCGCGGCGCGGCAACTCGTGGGACTATTACCGCAACAATATCAATCAGCGCTTCGCCTATCAGAACTGGGGACTGCACGCCCTGGGTCAGTTCCAGAGCTGGGAGGAAATAGCCGCCTACGACATCGACAACGACCGGCGGGGAAACACCACCCTCCGCCCCGGCGACATCAAGTACGAGGACGTGAACGGCGACAAGGTAATCGACGGTCTCGACGAACGCCCGATGTTCTACCGCGAAGGCGGACTGCCCTACCTCAACTTCGCCGTCAATCTGGGATTCGAGTGGAAGGGATTCGACTTCGCCGTTGACTTCACCGGCGCCGCCTTCGCTTCCTACACTCAGGAACACGAGGCGCGAAGCCCGTTCCACGACGGCGGCAACAACCCGCAGTACTACATGGAAGACCAGTGGCGCCTCGAAGACCCCTTCGACGCGAACAGCCGTCTGATACCCGGAAAGTTCCCCACCCTCATAGAAGGCAACCGCGATCATTCCAACTACTGGAAAAGCGACTTCTGGACGCGGAACGTCAATTATCTCAAGCTGCGGAACCTCGAACTCGGATACACCGTCCCGAAGAAGTACACCGCGCGGGCGGGCATCGAAAAGCTCAGAGTCTATACCATGATGTCGAATCTGTTCAGCATCGACAATCTGGGCGTCGTGGACATTGATCCCGAACTCTCCGCCGGCACCGGTCTGCAATACCCAACCAACAGAACCATTAACGCCGGCATCAGCATCACCTTTTAATCTTCACGTTTAATATTCATGACAATGAAAAGCATCAAGATTATCACCGCACTTGCCGCAGCACTCGCGCTCGTTGCCTGCGCGGACTTTCTGGATCGCGAATCGCAGTCGATCCTGTCGGACGAAGAAATATTCTCCGACCAGAACATGGTCAACTCCGTGCTCGCAAACTACTACGGGCGCGTCAACTGGGGACAGCACCTCGAAGCGCGCGGCGAATATCAGGCTCTCGACGAGGGTACCCGTTCGAGCGGCGGACGCGAAACATGGTCAGACTACTCCAATGAACACTGGCGGGTTTACGACTATACGCTCATCCGGCACATCAACCAGTTCCTCCAAAGCGTGCGCTCCGACGCCGCCGCCTCGCTCGCCCCCGCCTACCGCAAGCAAATCGAAGGCGAAGCGCGCTTCCTCCGCGCATGGACATACTTCAACATGTGCCGCTGCATGGGCGGAATGCCCATAGTGGGCGACGAAGTGTTCGCCTACACCGGAGGAATGGACATCACCGCATTGCGCTATGCCCGCTCGACCGAAGCGGCTCTCTACGACTACATCATCGACGAATGTGGCGCGATAGCCGCCATGCTCCCCGACGAACGCACCCAAAACGCCGCGCGCGCCAACAAATGGGCGGCTCTCGCGCTCAAGGCTCGCGCCGCAGTTTACGCCGCCTCGAACGCCCGCTACGGACAGACGACCCCCGAAGTGAAAACCGCAGGAGGCGAAGTCGGAATACCCGCAGCCAAAGCCCCGGAATACTACCGGACGGCTCTCGAAACCTGCCGCGAAATCATCGACGGCGGACGCTACCTGCTCTACGACGAAAACCCCGACCGCGGCGCAAACTTCTACGAAGCACTCGCCAAAAAGGGTAACAGCGAAGTGATCTGGGCACGCGACTACATCTATCCGGGCAACGCCCACGGATTCTCGAACGGAATGATCTCCACTACCATGCGCGGCGACATCGACGCCAACGACATCACTCCCACTCTGAACCTCGTCGAAGCCTTCGAGCGCGTGAACAGCCGCGACGGTACCCTGCACACATGGGACGATGCCGCGAACGACTACGTCTATTACGACCGTCCCGAAGACCTCTTCGCCGACAAGGATCCGCGTCTCTACGGCACCGTAGTCTATCCCGGATCCGACTTCAACGGAGTGCCAATCACCTATCAGGCTGGACAGAAATACCGCGATGCCGGCGAATGGCGGGAACGCGCCCGCTCAGCAAGAGAGGGCGACACGAAGGACGAGGACGACGACCTGATTACTTCCGAAAACGGACCCGACCGCGGCGACGACCAGTATGTGAACAACTCCGGCTTCAACCTGCGCAAATTCGTGGACTACAACCGCGACGCTTCCACCCGCGGACGCGGAAGCGACATGTGGTTCGTGCGCATGCGCTATGCCGAAGTGCTCATGATAGCCGCCGAAGCCGCGCTCGAACTCGGACGTCAGCAGTCGGAAGTCTGCGGCTACATCAATCAAATCCGCGCCCGCGCCGGCATCTCCGCCCTAAGCTCGACAACCCTCGACGACATCGTCCGCGAACGACAAGTGGAGTTCGCCTACGAAAATCATCGCTGGTGGGATCTGCGACGCCTCCGCCGCGCTCACATCGTATGGAACGGCAACGAAGGTCCGGCAAGCCTCGCCGCGCAAAACTCCAACGACTACGCCTCGGCACACTACGCCCTCTTCCCCTACCGGATCAAAGACCCCGCACATCCGCAAAACGGAAAATGGGTGTTCGACAAGCTCCGCTCCACGTGGACTTGCGAACGTCCCCACCGCTTCCAGCTGAGAAACTATTACAATTTCATCAACCAGGACTGGATCAACAACAATCCGAAATACGTCAAAAACCCGTATCAGTAAAACAACATGAAAACAACACTCCACAACGCCACGTTCGCCGCCCTCGTCATCCTCGTCGCGGCATCGTGCGGAATAGACAACTACGAGAAACCCGCCTCGCGCTTCAGCGGTCGCGTAACCCACAACGGACAGCCCATAGGCGTCAGCGGAATCGACCGCCAGAACTTTCTGCAATTCTGGCAGGACGGCTACGAACTCCGCACCGAAATAAACTGTCACCTCACGCAGGACGGCAGCTACTCGGCGATGCTCTTCGACGGAGACTACAAACTGGTGATGAACAACAATCGCGGACCATGGGTAAACCGTCCCGACACCGTAGCGGTCGCGGTGAACGGCAATACCGTGAAGAACTACGAGGTGACACCCTACTACATGCTGTCGAACATAGCCTACACCGTCTCCGGCAAGACGCTCTCCGCCACCGTCACCATAGCGGAAATCACCGCAGGACGCCCCGTCGAGACGCTCGCCCTGATGATAAACAAAACGGCGTTCGTCGATAACCAAAGCAGCGGACACCTCGGCGACGCGGGCTGGACACGGCAGTCCGACGTCGCGCCCGGTACCCGCTCCCTCTCGCTCGACTTGAGCGGACAAACCGCCAAAACTCTCTATGCCCGCGTCGGCATAAAGATAAGCGGCATCGACCAGTGGCAGTTCGACCCGCAAGTGTATGAAATTAAGAATTAATTACGAATTACGAATTACGAATTACGAATTGCCTGACGGACGCGGGGTCAGTTGAAAATTACGAATTACGAATTACGAATTACGAATTGCCTGACGGATGCGGGGGCAGTTGAAAATTACGAATTACGAATTACGAATTACGAATTGCCTGACGGATGCGGGGTCAGTTGAAAATTACGAATTACGAATTACGAATTACGAATTGCCTGACGGATGCGGGGAGGATTATTATGAAATGCCGACTGTTGGTGAGGTATAGCCGATGGTCGGCGTTTCTTGTTTGGGGCAATTCAAATTTTAGGGATGTCGAATAAATAACTTCAGAACTCCGGTTGTCTCGCAAACCGGAGTTCTGAAATTGTGAGTGATCAAGTCTTAAAATCTTCGCCACGGGTTCATTGAAGCTCTTATTTCCAAAGGAACCCCCTTAGTAGCCTGCCGCCTCTCCCATGCCCTTATTCCCTTATTTATAAATATTAATAAGGGAATAAGGGAATGGAAGACGAGAGGCGGCAGGCTACTAAGGGGGTTCCTTTGGAAATAAGGGCTTCTTCTACAATTACCCTGAGTGATTAGTGTCTGCCGGAGTTGACCGGCTGTCTCACAATTTTAACGCGACGGAAGTATAACTTATCTCCCTCTCAAATACTTATTCCCCATATTATTTCGGGCTTGAAACTCTTTACTCCAGTGTATTTCGCAAGTCTGAAGGTAATACTTGCCGGCGCAAGCAAAAATTGCAGAGGGTGTAAATCCAGCGTCAGATCCAGTCCGCAGGACGATTGTCCGCGCCACAGAAACCCTGACGTTTCGGAATCGAAGACCCTGTTGCATGTGTAATCGTAGAACACGTTTCCTCTTAGTCGTTTGAAGTAGAGCAGCGAACCGATGTTCCAGTCGGGATAGAGAATCGGAAACGAGTAATCGCCCTTCACGGTGTAAATCAGCGGGGAGGCGACGCGGTAGCTGGTCTTTCGCGCTATCTCCACGTATCTTTCCGGAAAGAAATACCCTCCCTCCGCCGGCGCGAATTGTTTCTGGAACGCCAGAGTGGTTTTCAGTCCGTGGTTGCGAATCAGTCCGGGAAACCATACGTTGGCGTTGGCAACCAGCAACTGTCCCATGGAAATGCGGGGATTGCCGGCGTACTCCAATCGAAGTCGCCAGCCGGATTTAGGGAAAATGTCTCTGTGTGCCAGACTTCGGTAGCGATAGTATGTTATTCCGCCGTTGACGTGGCTATAGTTGGCGTCGATTTTCGACAGCCGGTCGTTGCCGAATCGGTAGTACAGATAGGGCTGCAATCCGTGAACCCAGTGATCGCGGGTAAACGACAGAGGCAGGTAAGCCAGAAACACCGCATTGATTCGCCTCGTGACGCTTACTGCCTGCGGGTCGTCCAGAATCGCGCGCCTGCCCCCGACGTCGAGCTTGAGATGGAACACAGGAAAAAAACCGGAGTATTTCAGCGAAACGTAGCCGTGATGTCCGTTCGGCGCGTAATAGTACGACGCCTGCGAAACCAGAGTGTTCAGGGCGTTCTGCGACAGCAGCGATATTCCGGGCTTGAACTCAATCAGGCGACCGAAATCGTTTCTCAGCTCGTCCAAATCGTAAAACGCGGGCAGCCAGCTGTGGAAGTTGAAAAGATGCGCCGCCTTGCCGTAAGGTTTCGATTCGTAATGTTTGACAGTGAACACGGAATCGTCTGCATTGAAAATCTCCTGCGCCGACAGCGCCTCCGCCGTACCGAACTTGAAGGGCGTCTTGAAATCAATCGCGTCCCGATTCAGCTTTTCGGCGGGCAGGCTCGCAAGCCTGTATCCGTTTGCCGAATAGTCGGAAAAATAAAGTTTCGCGCCGTCGGAAGAAAATGTTCCGCCGAAAGCTCCGAAACGTGCGTCGGTCAGTCGCCGCACTTTCAGCGACAGGGTGTCGAACGCATAAATATTGTCTATTCCGCTGTATCCCGATTCAAAAATCAGCTCTCCTCCGTGCATTCTCAGCCCGCGGATACTTGCGCGACAGTAGGCGAGGAAGCCTGTCCACTCCGCCGACAGAGTGTCGAATCTGAAAATTCCGTTTCCGGCGCCCGTTATCGAAGCGAAAATCTTGCCGTTTGCGTCCGCCGTCATGTCCTGCACTTGCAGGTTGCGAAACACTGGATACGAGTTCTTTGTTTTCGTTGCCGGATCAAGTATCGCGAGACTGCCGCGCCCGTCGGGCGAATATTCGTAAACGGCGATTCTGTTGCCCGGAAAGGGCGTTGGAGTGAAATGCTTCGACCGGCGGGGCGAAATAGTTTCTATCTTTTTCGTTTCGACCCGCAATCGTTTGACCGCCGACCATGATTCGTGCCTCCATCTCAGCCCCGGAACATATTCGGTCCAGTAAACGTAGCCGTCGGAGTACGACAGTTTACTGTTCACCGCGCCCGTGTATGCCAGCCGTCGTTCGTCGCCGGCGGAATCGGTCAGCACGATGGAGGGAATGTCGTAGAGACTTTTTTTCAGACTGATTATTCCGTATTCCGTTTCCTGCGGATGCAGATACGAAAGATATTCCCCGCTGTCGGGCGACATGATTGCTGGACGGTCGGGATTCGCCGGCGTCGGAAAATCCCGCATGGCGGACGTCATCGCCGAATCGAACAAACTGTTGGTTTTCATGCCGGCGTACTTCCGCATGCTGAGCGCGAAAATCGGGGGGAAGGTGCGGGTCATACCCTTCAGCACTTTGTCCCACACGTCGGCTCCATGGTCTATCCGTGCGCGGGCGGTCATCATGTAGCCCAGCGCATAATGATTGTGGGTGAAATTGCGGTAGGAACCAAGCAGCCATTTATCGAACGAATAGTTTTTCCCTGCGGCTAATTGCGCCCGATAGGGCATCAGGAACGAGGGTTCCCGTCCTCTGCCCGACGAGGAAAGAGCAGTTTCGGCAAGCACGGCTTCGCCTTCGAGAAACCATTCCGGCACGAAGAGCAGCGACAGCCCTGCCGCCTGCTGTCCGATAATAAGGTGGAAGGGGCGGAACAGTCCGCAATTCAGTCGGTCGATTTGCGCCGCATGTCTCGATTCGTGCAGCGAGAGTCCGAGTTCCCGAATCTGGAAGCCATATCCGAACTCCGGCGCGGGAAGCAGTTCCATGCGTTTGGGCGCCCACGCAACCATACCGTTGTGGTGTGCGTTGAAGGGATGCAGAACAACGGGCATGGTTGAACTCCTCGCTGCCGACATCGTGTAGCGGACGTGCGGATACACCGCTTCGAGGATGCTGGCATAGATGCTGGCTCCGGTTTCGAAGCCGGCAGGAAAGATCACTTTGTGGCGTTCAGTCCTTATCAGTCTCCATTTCAGACGGGCGGGATCGTTTCCGTAGTCAACGTACTGCGCCTCGACACGGCAAGCGAACAACATCATTATCAGCAAACATTTCAGTTTCATAATTCCTCGAATCTCTGTTAATTTTTTTCGTAAATGTAAACAAATTTTCAGACGAAAAGTGCGTTTCTGTCGAGCTTTAAGTTATTTATAGCACATCTCTTATTTCACAAAAAAAAGTCGCCCCCTGTTCGGGGAGCGACTGTCGTGATCTGCAATGAAAACGTCTCGTAGCCGTCAGGCTTCAAGTATCGAGACGTATGATTTAGCTTTCGCCTTCTTTCTGAAGACTACCGTACCGTCAACCAATGCATACAGAGTGTGATCGCGTCCTATTCCAACGTTTTCGCCCGGATTGTGAACGGTGCCTCTCTGTCGAACGAGGATGCTGCCTGCGCGGGCAAACTGTCCTCCGAAGATTTTCACGCCTAATCGCTTACTGTGCGATTCCCTTCCGTTTTTGGAGCTTCCGACTCCTTTCTTGTGTGCCATTTTGTTTTCTCCGAAATAATTTTGATTAAACTATGCTTTCGATCTGGATTTGAGTGAAGCACTGTCGGTGACCGTTTTTCACTCTGTAACCCTTTCTGCGCTTTTTCTTGAACACGATAACCTTATCGCCTTTCACGTGTTTCAATACTTTAGCGGTTATTACGGCATCTTCAATCACAGGTGTGCCGATTCTTACCTGACCGTCATTATCAATTAGCAGTACTTTGGCGAAACTCACGGAGTCGCCTTCGGCTTGCTCCAGACGGTGTACGAAGAGTTTCTGTTCCGTTTCAACTTTAAATTGCTGTCCTGCTATTTCTACAATTGCGTACATCAATGTTTTGTTTAAATTCAGGCGGCAAAGGTAATG
>JAITHX010000029.1 GCA_031279735.1 Prevotellaceae bacterium | reverse complement strand
CACTAACCACTAACCACTAACCACTAACCACTAACCACTAACCACTAACCACTAACCACTAACCACTAACCACTAACCACTAACCACTATAACCACTATAATAATTTCCGAAGATAGATTATCGCGGTGTTCGGTCTCTACTATGTTATAAAATGAAAAAATAGTATAAATTTTTAAAACAAGAAAGTTATGAAAAGAAGAGTTAGATTGACTAAGAATGTCATTGCTGCCGCAATCATGGCAATTGCCCTTTGTTCGTGCGAATCGTGCAAGAGCGAAGAAGACCTTGGCACCGAAGCCGGACACGAAGCCTGCGAGTGCGCGAAAAAGAACTCCTTGTCCAAATGTCAGGAGATCATCAAGGAAAAGTACGACACTCACGCAAACCAGAAGTTTGTCGATGCCTTCAATGCCGTTGCCGGTCCGTGCGGGTTCAAAATGACACTTATCACCAAGTGAATCAAACAATGCGCCGAAAGGCTAAAGCGCCGAACGCAGAGAGTTTCGCGAAGGATTTGAATCCCGAAAGCCTGCGTTTCGCTTCTCTTGCGAAATCTTTGCTGTTGCGGCGCTGCGCAAATACGAAAATTAAATTTTCTTAAATAAGGTTTTACCATACAAAAAAATACTTGTACTTTTGCAGCGTTTTTACGAGAATATAAGTTACACTTAAATACGAGAATATAAATTACACTTAAAAATAACGTCTTTATGAAAAAATTATTGTTTCTTATCACACTGTTTTTATCCTGCGCGTCGGTCATGGCTCAGGAAGACCTTCTGATAAAAAAGAATGGAGACCGGCTTAACATCAAGGTTACAGAAATTGGCGATGAAACGGTCAGATACAAGGGTTATTCCAATCAGAGCGGACCGGATTTCGTCATCAGCCGCAACGCCTTTGTGAGAATCGAACTCGCCGACGGAACCGTAGTTCCGGGCATAGACGACGACGACAAGGGCAAGGGCAAAAACGATGGCGATGACAAAAAAGTACACGGCGACGACAAGAACGGCTTTCTCGGACTGAGCGTCGGCGTCAACACTCTCATGGAGGACTACTCCAACGTCACTTCCACCGGAGTGGAAGGCAACCTGACTTTCGGATACTTGTTTTCGCGCATCGTCGGGATTTCCGTGTCGGGATTCATCAACAGACACAATGTGGAATCGGGCTACTCCGGAGTCGATGCCAAGAGCAACCTCTACGGCATATATGCGGGACCGCTGTTTTCCATCCCCGCGGGTTCGAGGAACACGCTCAGGATAAACCTGATTCCCTACGCAGGGTTCGCCAAGATGAAAATAAGCGCGTCCGCGTCGGGTTCGAGCGGGTCACAAACCTTGGACGGAGAATTTGCCGCCGGAATCAATTCCATGGTCGTGTGGCGCTTCGCCGATATGTGGGCATTGACCGGAGGCGTCGAAGCCCGATACCTGAAAATCGGGGGCGACGACTTCAGCTCCGTAAGACTCTCCGCAGGGATAGCTCTGTGCTTTTGACCGGAATGTGAGAAAACAAAAAAGGATTGTCCTCTCCTATCGCGGACAATCCTTTTTTCAAAGCCCCGAAACAATTCACGAAAAAACAACCTTCAGTCATGAAAAGAATCATCATCGGAATACTTCTCCTCCTGTCGGGCGCAGCAATGCTCGACGCTCAGAACACCATAGTGTTCCACGACGGCAACAGAACGCTTGCCGAGGAGGCGGCGGAAGTGTCGATAGAAGCCGACAACGTGAGATACAAGCGAACGGCTTTCGGACCCGACATACTGCGATCGAAAAGAAGCATGTTGAAAATCATCTACCAGTCGGGCGTCAAGGACATGTTCGAAATCAAGAACGGAAAAGTGATAGTCACCCGCATTCAGCCTTCCGCATCTCCGGCAAACAAAGACCACGAAATATTCGAAGACAAGAACGCTTACCTGCAAAACAAACTGAACGAATCCGAAACCGACAACAAAAAGCTGCTGGAAGAACTGAAAAACCTTCAGGACAAAAACCTCGACCTGCAAAACAAAAACAATCAGCTCGAACTCAAATTCGGCGGATTCTCGCCGGAGAGGTTCAGCCTCCTGCAAACCGAAAACGCAAGATTGAAGACAGAACTAAAGTCTCTCCAAACCCAGCGACAAGGTAAAATCAAGGAGCTGAACAACGAAATAGCAAGACTGAAACGGCAGCTCGCCGCCGCAAACAAACAGCCCTCCGAACGGACAACCGGCTTGAACCGGAACCCGACGCCAGATACAGTTCCGGATACAGTTCCGGAGCCAGACCCGGAGCCAGAACCAGAACCAGAGCCGGATTCAGCTCCGAACCCTAACCCCGACATCGTTGATCTGCTGAACGACAAAACCGTCGAGGTCAAGGTGCGGGGCAGCGACATCACCAAAGTGGAATTGAGCGTTCGCAGGCTGAAGGCTCGAAACCTGACCGTAAGGATACCTGCGGGCGCCTATTTCGTCTCGGCGAACGCTTCGGCTCAAAACATGGTGGCAACTGAGGAAAAAAACATTCAGCTCAACGACAATCAGTGGAAAACAGTCTCCGTTCCCGCCGCCTGCGCCAACCGACCGAGAGACATCCCTGATTCCAACGATTCGTTCACAGTTCAGCGTTCGTCGAACAGCGACGAACTGACCCGACTTATGCCCGTCCTGAACAAAAACAGAGCCGGAATAAAAACCCGACAGGCAGCAGTATGGATCATCACCGACAATGCCAGCTTCGCCGAACTCGGAACTCTGCTCTCCAACAACTCGAGAGCCATCGGACCGGTAGAAACGGCACAGGCTATGCAAATCTGCTCCAAAGCGAACATCAACATCAAGTCGAAACGCATCTGGAAAGATGTGCCGACAATTCTGCATGGCTTGCCGGAAGGCGAACTGAAACGCTGGCTGTCCGCACAGTAATCAATTACGAATCAATTACGAATTACGAATTACGAATTACGAATTACGAATTACGGCCGACTTCGGACGTAATTCAATTACGAATTACGAATTACGAATTACGAATTACGAATTACGAGACAGTCCGTAATTCGTAATTCGTAATTCGTAATTCGTAATTGATTCGTAATTCGTAATTCCTATACTTCCGTCGCGTTAAAATTGTGAGACAGCCGGTCAACTCCGGCAGACACTAATCACTCAGGGTAATTGTAGAAGAAGCCCTTATTTCCAAAGGAACTCCCTTAGTAGCCTGCCGCCTCTCGTCTTCCATGCCCTTATTCCCTTATTTATAAATATTATACTTCCGTCGCGTTAAAATCGTGAGTTGAAAATAGAGGTTCTACTGGGAATTGTGTGGAAAAAGGTTGCGTGTTTTTTCATCGCGTCGCGGTGTTTTTGTAACGCAAGGGGCGCA
>JAITHX010000021.1 GCA_031279735.1 Prevotellaceae bacterium | reverse complement strand
TTTCGTCATGTCAAATTTTTTAACCTTTAACTTTGAATCTTGAAAACGATAGGCACCTGATAGGGAAC
The DNA here is from genome assembly GCA_031279735.1 of Prevotellaceae bacterium. Taxonomy (GTDB): domain Bacteria; phylum Bacteroidota; class Bacteroidia; order Bacteroidales; family UBA932; genus JAIRLF01. Next base: position 12,620 of record JAITHX010000021.1, on the reverse strand, counting down.
TTTCACCGGCTTGTTTTGCTGGCTGCCGGGCGTCCATTTCGGAGACTGCTTCACGATTTCGAGAACTGCATTTTCAAGTATGGGGTCAACCTTGCGCGTGGATTTAATATCCGAGAGAGTTCCGTCGGTGTTCACCGTAAAGGAAACACGAACCGTTCCCTGGATATTGTTTTCCAATGCTTCCGCAGGATAGCCGCCATGTTTCTTTTCGATCTGTTTGTAGATCCAGTCTCTGAACGATTCGGCGTCCTTACCCTGAAACATTGGCTTTTTCTCCACGATTGCAAAAGGAATGGTTTCTTCCACATCGACTTCCTCAACAGTTTCCTTGACTTGTTTTTCAACGTATTTCAAGTCCGTGAACAGATCCTTGTTGGTTTCCGATTCGGAGAAATCGAAATTCGATTTTATCTCCACGGTATTGTCAACAATTTCTATTTCTTCCGGGATTTGAGGAATTTGCGGGATTTCCTGAGGAGGAGGGGGTTCCACCTGCGCGATGGGAACTTGTTCCTCTTCTTCGATTATTTCCTCTACCTGCGCAGTCAGCACGCTTTGCGGCTTTTCTCTCGTTGTCCAGTTAAACGCGACGAATACGGCGAGCAGGGAAATACTTAGACCTATTTCAAAGAACAAGAATTTCTTGTTTTGAAGATTAGCTTTCGGTGTTTTTTTTAATTCCATAATCTTTTTACTTTTAAAGTTCTACATTGTATTTAAGGCACCTTATTTTTCTATCGATACGCTATACTCAAATAGTGTGCCAAACCTGCAAGAAGAACTCCGTAATTTAATTAGAGGGCTGATTTGCAAGGTAGTTTATTTTAAGAGCCTGGCATCTTCTAAGCTCTTGCTTAACATCCGTAACCATACCCATTCTCGTTTCTTCGTCCATTCTGAACGCTATGGTCAGCTGCACCCTGTCGGCTTCGCTCAATTGTTCGCGTTTTGCGGCTACGAAATCCCTGATGTCGTTAATCGTGCTGAATTTATCGTTCAGCTGCATACGGGTGTCCGTTCCGAGTTTTGACTGCAAAGCGTCGATGGGAGCGCCCACGTTTATGTAGCATGTGAGGTCTTTGCGTTCCAGTTTCGCGATTTCGGTAGCTTCGGGAAGTTTTATCTTAACCATTATCTCCTCGTCTCTCATGGTTGTGGTAACCATGAAGAAGAACAGAAGCATGAACACGATATCGGACATGGAACTCGACGAATACGATCCGCCCTGTTTTTTCTTTTTCTTTGCCAATTTCATATTATAACCTCCTTATCTTCTTCTTTTCGTTGTTCCACCGCCTTTGGAGCCGCTTTTCGTTGCGTCTCTCGGTTCAGCTTCGGATATGTTGAGAGGGTAATAACCTCTCACTGCCTCCTGTTGATCCTCGGTGAGTTTGTTGAAAGTGTTGCCGAAGCGGGAATTTGAAAATTCTTCGCGAAGTTCGGTGTAGGCTTTCATTATTTCGTTCTGTACCGCCATATAGATTTTGTAGCTTGTTCCTCTGTCGGTCTGCAACGAAACGACACCTTTACTCACCTCCACGACACCCAGTCCCTTGACTTCCTTTTTTTCCTTTTCGGGTTTGGAATCTTCGTTGTTGGGGTTCGTGATGAAAGTTTTAACCACATCCTTCAGCAGGACGGATTCCATCGGTTTTCCGTCAACCAGCAAACGGTCGTAACTGTTCACGTGAACTTGCAGTATGTTGCGTTTGTTGATTTCGATTTTTTCTTTTTCCTGCTGTTCGATCATTGGAGGCAAACGACGCGGCATACCGATATTCTGCTCCATCGTTGTTGTCAAGAGAAAAAACGAGAGAAGCAAAAAAGCGATGTCCGCCATAGAACCGGCATTTAATTCCGGTGTTGATCTTTTTGCCATTTTACTGATGTTTTATCTTAGTTTTATCATGTTTGCCAAACTCGCTCCGAGTGTAACCACTATCGTTGCGGCAAGCATGATATATACGGATATAATATTCACGTCGGCAAATTTGAGAGTTTCGTCGGAAACCGGAGCGTGACCGGGCGTAAACGGAAGCTGTTCGACCGAAGCGAAGGCAAACGACAACCCGATTACCACTCCGAGACAAACAATTCCAATCACTATCCCTACCGCCGACTTGGGATTGCCCACAACCTGCGGCACGGGCAAAAACACCGCCAGCAGAGCCGCCAGACCCACCAGCACGTATGCCAGTATCAGCATGGGGTCTATAACGCTCATCATTTCCGCCCGGTTCATCTTGGCGTCCAGCTGCCCGCACGCTATGAATGCGTATGCGCAGATTGCAACGGATACCAATGCCAGAACCCAAAGCAGAATAGTTACCAGTTTATTCGCTTTCCACATGGCTTTTACTTTTGCTTGGCGTTATATTTCATCAGAATATCCACAAAAGATATGGTGGAATCCTCCATCGAGTTTACTATCGAATCTATCTTCGAAACGACGTAGTTGTAGAAAATCTGGAGGATAATAGCCACGATAAGACCCGTGACCGTTGTTATCAACGCGACTTTCATACCTCCCGCCACAACTGAGGGCGACATCGTTCCGGCTTTCTGAATGTCGTCGAAAGCTTGAACCATTCCGATAACCGTACCGAGGAATCCCAGCGAGGGCGCGAGCGCGATGAAGAGCGCTATCCAGCTGAGGTTGGTCTCCAGCTGACCCATTTGAACGGAACTGTACGATACAATTGATTTTTCGACGAGATCAAGTCCTTCGTCATAGCGATCCAGACCCTGGTAGAATATGCTTGCAACCGGACCCTTGGTGTTGCGACAAACATCCTTCGCCGCTTCTACTCCGCCGGTATCCAGCGCTTCCTCTACATTTGTCAACAGTCTGTTGATGTTCGTGGTCGCCAGATTCAGATAGATGATGCGCTCAATGCAGAACGCCAAACCGAGAACGAGACACAAAATGATTGGGGTCATGAAGGGAGGACCGCCGTCGATGAACTGAATCTTCAATTGCTGATGTAACGGTGTAGGATCGCCGCCTTCCGGCGCTGTACCTTGAGCTATGGCATAACCCGCGTATGAGATAAATGCCGTAAACGCTGCTGAAAACTTTAAAATTCTTTTCATGGCTTGCTTTGTTTTTAATAATTTTTTTTAAGATGTTATTAATTAATTAATTTATTTTCCCTTTCTTAACAAATTTGTCTTTTTTCCTGCGGAGAAAAAGGGATTCGAACCCTTGATACCCTTTTGGAGTATACGCACTTTCCAGGCGCGCGCCTTAGTCCACTCGGCCATTTCTCCCTGATTATTTCTTTTCAGTTCCCTTTCAGATCATTTTCATTTCACACTATCCTTTTCATCGCAGGCGCTGTCGCCTCTATTTTTCTACGTATCCACAATAGATTCACAAAGGTAAGAATTATTGTGAACATAGCAACAAAAAATATCGTCATCATATCTATCGAAGTATCTTTTATGTTCAAAATCTGCAATTTGTCCATATAAATTTTTCTCAAAATAATGAACAACACAAAGGAAATTATGCCGACAGACAAATTCAAAAGCGTGACGAGAAGACTGTACGGGCGTGATAATTCCGCACTCGAATAGCCCAGCAGAATCAGGTTGCTCAATGTCTTTTTGTTTTTATATACCAGCAGATTTATGCTCAGAAACATCAGCCCTAAAGCCGGCAGCAGAATCAGCAATCCCGCAAGCGAAAGAGCCGTTATTATTATCTTGAGGAAATACGACAGCTTTCCCTGTTCGCCCTTGTTTGCCTTCACCTCGTAGTTTCGGGAGGCGAAGAACTCGGTCGTTTCGGGCGAAGCGGGGTTTTTCACTTCCACCAGCAGTTTCGATTTTCTGACCGGCGAGGAATCCCCGAACTTCCCGTTCGACCATTCCATGAACTTCTCCGGCACAAGTATGGTGTTGAGATAGTCCGAAAATCCGACTATGCGGCTTTTGAACACCTCGCTCCTTCCGCCGCCGCTGAGTTCCACGCTGAAGCCGACGGTTTTCAGTATGTCCTCCGAAATTTGCGGCAATCCTCTGCTGCCGGCAAAACCGAAGTTGTAGAGAGCCAGATAATCGCGGGGAATGATGACGGGGACAAACTGTTCCTTCTCGTCCCATTTCCAGTCTTTTCCCGCTCCGTCGAGCAGTCGGTCGGGAACCGATTCAAAGAACATTTCGGTGGCGAACGGCGGAAAGTTGCCGGAGGTTTTGAGATAGGCGTAAACCCCGTATTTGCAGGGAGTGAAATACGACAGCGACTTCACAAATTCCCTGCTTTCCAGCTCCCTGATCTCCCCGTCGGAAAACACGGTGTTGCCGGAGCTGATTGCCGAAAGCAGCGAAACTTTCTTCGTCACCGTAAAATATTCGTTCTTGAACAGTCCGGTTGACGGCGAGAACAAAGGCTTTATATCGCCGGCAAATCCGAACGCCGTAAAAATAAGCGTCATTCCTATCAGCGCCGTAACGGAATAGCCCGCAAGCTGGGGGATACTGAGATTCCGTCGCAACAATTTGTTAAGCATCTTTACGTCCTTTAGCTTATTGTTCTTATCGCGGCTTATCGTTCTATCGCGTCCGGTTCAATCCGCTCAGACGATCCACAATCCGCCTCACCGTTTCGGCGTCGGTAACGTCGATTTCGTATTCAGGGATGCCGGGCAGTCCGCCCATCATTATGTCGGTGTTTCTGAACTTCATCCCTCCCTCGACCCGATGCTTGCCCGAAACGTGCACTTCGCGCGCTCCGGTTGATTCGACAAGTTCCGCAACATTTTCGGGATTCACTCCGCTGCCAGCCATCAGGGATATTCGCCCAGCCGCCTGCTGCACAAGCTGTCCGATGAGCAATCGCCCGTCGAACGCCTTGTTTCGTCCTCCCGAAGTCAGGATTCTTTCGCAGCCTGTTCTTATGACTGCTTCCAGCGCCTTGGCGGGATTTGCCGTCATGTCGAACGCCCGGTGGAAAGTCGCTCCCATTCCGAACTTATGCGCAATATCCACCAGCTCTCCGGTTCTGCGTTCGTCCACCGAACCGTCGGGCAAGAGTATTCCCGTCGCTATGCCCGAAGCTCCGTATTTTTTCGCCTCGACCACATCGCGCTTCATTGTCTCAAACTCAAGGTCGGAGTACAGGAAATCGCCGCCGCGAGGTCGAATTATCACATATATCGGGATGCCAACCATCGAGCACGACATTTCTATCGTTGCCGCGCTCGGCGTCGTGCCTCCCTCAAACAGATTCGCGCACAGCTCCACCCGGGACGCTCCGCCCCGTTCGGCTTCGACTGCCGACTGCACCAGTCCGGCGCAAACCTCAACTTCATATTTATTATCGGACATACATTACATTATTGTTATTATTATTATATGACATTATTACATTCGGTATTTATCATTCGTAACTTGCCGGAGGAATAGGGCTGAGAGCGACATCAACGCCATACTCGGTCCTGTAGTCCGGATGACCGCGAAACTTCTCGTCCCTGCGTCCGTAGTACGAGCCGTAATACTGACAGTTAGTGTCTATCCAGTTCGTTATCCTCAGCAACTCCTCGCGCGATGGCTTAACCTTTTCGTGGATTCGCGCCAGACGTTCGGCTTTCTTCCGCGCCTCCGGATTTTCGAGACGCACAGACGGCGAAAACATCGCCGCCAGAATCGAAGCGTGCGATCCCAGAGATTTTGCCGGAAGGTAGCGGATATTGCCGTTCTTGGGATGATTTTCGCCTATGACCGGTCCCAGCAGTCCTCTATCGAACTGCCGAGTGTAGCCCCTGCCGTCGGAATTGACATAGAATCCGTTGCCCTCGGTTGTATATTTCTCGCCGCGACAAAGACCCACCGAAAAATACACCCGCTCGGCATCTATATAATAGTCGTTGCCAGCCAGCGCCAGCTGCTCTTTCGTCAGTTCTGCCGCCTTGCCCCCGCCTATTCTCCGCCGTTCGGGCACCAGATTCTCGTAGGATTCGTTGAAAAGCCGTGTTTCCTTGCCGGAGAGACTAAGATTGCCGGCAGGACGCTCGGACGAGTGACACGATATGCAGTTTCTGTCCCAAACGGGTTGCACGTCGCGAACGTAACTCAGCGCGCGTCGAGCCTCCGCCTCGCCCGGCTGAGCGCGGGGTGTTTCCGCTTCGCGCTTCATGGCGAGAGGCGTCGCCCGCTTGCCCGGCTGAGGAGTCTGCGACAAAGACTCGTGACAGCCTATGCAGCTTCTCGTTTCCCCGGGCATGTAATTCACGTAGGTTCGTTCCGTCTGAACTGCCATATAGTTTGAATCCAAAGCCTGAAGGAAGATATTGCGTCCGGCGGGCGCAAGAAAGCGCGCCGAACCGTCGCGTTCCACCGTGACTATGCCGTACTGCACCTTCAGTCCCAGATGCGTGTCCTTGGAAATGGTCACATGCTGCTGATCATACTCGTCGAGGCGATAGAAGCGGCGAGCGCCCCACGGACGAGGCACCTGCTCCAGCACCCTAAGGTATTTCACTTCGCCTTCGGCAACGTCCGTCATACCTTTATATATATCCGTCACGATACATTCGGCGAGCTGCTGTCCGGCAAGTTTCGCGTTGCGTTTTTCGGGCAGAGCGGGAGGCGCGGCGCGCTTCGCCAGAGGGACGGGACGAAAACAGGAAATAGCCGTATCGACGTAAATCGGTTCCGTCGCTCCGCCCTCGTGCAACAGATACAGTCCGTAACCCTTTGCGTTGTCCCATCGGCTGCCCGCGGGCTTGTGCGACGTCAGAAATTCGGAACGCGACAGCGGATAACTTTCGCGAAACAGCGGCCCGTTCCCGTCAGGGTCGTGATACCAGCGCGTCGTGTCCGCCGGATCGCGAAACGATATGCCTGTTTCGTAGCGAATATCTATGTCGGGCGTCATGTAGGTCATCGCCGACGGGGAGCGTATGTCGCCCGACACGTCCGCGCGGACTATTGTCCCCACGCAGTTCTGCGGACAGCAGTGCGGCGTGCCCGTAAACACATATTCGCTGGAGCTGCCCGGAATGTTCCGCCCCATGACCATGGTGGTCGGCACCTGTATGTCGTTGCCGTAAATCTCGGTCGAATTGCTGCCGTCGGGATTCATCGCCCACAGACACTTTGCCGCCACTGCGCCCTTATCGACGTATTCCCATCGGGTATAAAGTATTCTGCCGTCGGGAAGAATGGAGGGCGTGTTTTCCGAAACCGAACTGTTCGAGAGCTGACGCATGTTGCCCCCGTCCCCGTCGATGCGGTACATCACTGTGGTGGTGAACTCGTCTGGCCCGTCGCACAGAATACCGAACCGGCAGCGGGTCGAAACGAACGCTATGCCTCCGTCGGGCAGATAGCAGGGGTCAAGGTCTTCGGTGCCGTGAGGATAGTTCCTGATACGATATTTCGTCACTATCGAATCCTCGTCGGCGGGCGAAAAGGTCAGCTGCCGGAGATTGCGCCCGTCAGTACCAACCTCGTAGAGACGGTAGCCGAGTTCCTTGCCCGGCTTATATGCAAACACCACCCGGCGCGCGTCGAACGAAACGTCGAACGCGCCAAAAACTCCTCCGTCGAGCGAAGGCACAATATCCTCCACCGCGCCGGTGCGCAGCGACAGGATGCAGAGGTTGCCCCCCGGCATCCAGCGACTGTTGAGATATTCGGTGTAATAGTGATTGGCGTTATATGTGAAACGCTTGACGAAGACGATTTTTTCCACGCCGCGCGCCGCGAGTTTGTCCCACGTCGCGCGCTCGGCGGCGGAAGGCATATAAACCCCGCTCAGTCTCGTTTCAGGTTCGGGCGCGCACGCGAAAAGCACCGGCGCCAGCAATATCATCATCATCATACGTTTCATTATCCGACACATTTATTTTCCAGCGCAAAATTAGTAAAAAAATCGGTTCTGCCGGGAATTGTGCGGAAAAAGTTTGCGTGTTTTTTCACCGCGTTGCGGTGTTTTTGTAACGCAAGGGACGCGAAGCCCTTGCGTCCTCTGCGAAGCCTCTGCGCCCTTTGCGGTAAAAAAACACCGCGACGCGGTGAAGAACCGCACAATCCCTAAAGTGCATGCTACTGCTCCAGCATTGCCCTCAACGCTTTCTCGTCGATAATCTTCACTCCGAGTTTTTCCGCTTTCTGCAACTTTGCCGGACCGGATTTGTCGCCCGCCACGAGAAAATCGGTGTTCGACGACACCGAACCTGCCGTTTTGCCTCCGTGCCGTTCCACGAGCGCCTTCACCTCGTCGCGGGCTACGCTGAAGTTGCCCGAAATCACAAACGACTTTCCGCTCAGACTTTGCGACACCTGCACCGGCGCATCCGCCTCGTCCGCCTCGAACCTCAGTCCGGCCGCTTTCAGACGATCGACGAGCGCCGCGTTTCGGGAATCCCCGAAATAATCAATCACGCTGCGGGCGATTTTCTCGCCCACTTCGTCAGTTTGCATCAGTTCGTCGAACGTGGCGTTCCTCACCCCGTCGAGCGAACGGAAGGCGGACGCGATTTTCTTCGCCGTTGTTTCGCCCGCATAGCGGATGCCCAAAGCGAAAAGCACCCGCGCGAAGGGCGCCGACTTCGATTTTTCCAGCCCCGCCAGAATGTTTTCCGCCGAACGTTCGCCCATGCGTTCGAGACCCGCTATCTGTTCCTTTTTCAAGTCGTAGAGGTCGGCAACGTCGCGAACCAGTCCTTTTTCCAGCAGCGCAACGGCGGTTTCCTCGCCTATGCCCTCGATGTTCATGGCGCGACGTCCGACGAAATGCTCTATCCTTCCGAGTATTTGAGGCCTACAGCCCGATTCGTTCGGGCAATAGTGCTTTGCTTCGCCGGCGGGACGAACAAGCCGCGTCCCGCACACGGGGCAATACTCGACATACGACAGCGGTACGCTCCCCTCGGCGCGCCTCGCGCGGTCAACCCCCACGATTTTCGGTATTATCTCTCCGCCCTTTTCCACAATCACCGTGTCGCCGATGCGAATATCGTGCAGTTCAATCTGCTCGGCATTGTGCAGCGACGCTCTTTTCACCGTCGTTCCGGCAAGCTGCACCGGAGCGAGATTTGCCACCGGCGTCACGGCTCCCGTCCGCCCCACCTGATAGTCGATAGAAAGCAGCCGCGTGAACGCCTGTTCCGCCTTGAACTTGTATGCCACCGCCCAGCGCGGAGACTTGGAGCGAAGACCCGTTTCACGCTGAATAGCCAGACTGTTCACCTTTATCACCGCCCCGTCGGTATCGTAGGGCAGCGTTTTCCGTTCCGCATCCCAGCGGGCGAGGAAAGCCGCTATTTCTCCGACCGATCCGCATTTCTGCATGTGGGGCGACACTTTGAAGCCCCACTCCGACGCACGACGCATATTGTCGTAATGATTGTCGAAGGGCAGCGCGCCGCCGAGAAGAAAGTACATGCAACAGTCAAGTCCCCTGCGCGCCACCTCCGCCGAATCCTGCATCTTCAGCGTCCCCGCCGCGGCGTTGCGGGGGTTGGCGAACGGCGCGGCGCCCTTCGCCGTCCGTTCGCGGTTCATCCTGTCGAACGAGGCGAAAGGCATGAATATTTCGCCCCGTATTTCAAACTCTTGCGGATAGTCGTCGCCCGTCAGCGCAAGGGGAACGCTTCGCACAGTGCGCACGTTTGCCGTCACATCGTCGCCCGCCTCTCCGTCGCCCCGCGTCAGGGCGCGAACCAGCCGCCCCTTTTCGTAGGTCAGACCCACAGCCGTTCCGTCGAACTTCAATTCGCACACATACTCCAGCCGTTCCGCTCCGGACTCCTTTCTCATTCGCGCGTCGAACTCCTCGATTTCCTCCATCGAATAGGTGTTGCCGAGCGAAAGCATCGGATACTTGTGGCGCACTTGCACAAACTCTTTCACTATGTCGCTTCCCACCCGCAGCGAAGGCGAATCCGCCGAACGCAACTCCGGATGCAGAGATTCGAGAGTCACGAGTTCCTCCATCAGCCGGTCGTACGAAAAATCGTCGGCCGAAGGACTGTTCAGCACATAGTATTCGTGATTCAGCCGGTTCAGTTCCCCGCGAAGGAACTCAAGCCGCTTCGCCGTTTCGCCGCTCACGATGCGCCTCCCTTTTCCTCGCTGCCGGCGCAACTGTTGCCCCTCAGAACCCGCGCGGCAAACTCCGCAGCGCCGGCATCGTAGCGCGCACAGCTCTCGTCGGTCGGCGCGCCCTTGAACTCTATCGGCGCGAACACCTGCTCCCAGCCGACCTTTTCAGCAAACCGAACAAGGTTTTTCACTCCCCCGCCGCTCCAGCTGAACGTGCCGAACAGTCCGAGCAGCCTGTTGCGCAGTCCCAGATGATCGAGCGTGGCGCAAAGCTGTTCCATCGGCGGCAGCATTTCCGAATTGTAGGCGCAGCTGCCCAGCATGACGCCGCGATACTTCCATATATCGCGCACAAGGAACGAGAGATGCGTTTTGGAGACATCGTGCACCCGGATGTTCCTCACCCCGCACTCCGCAACCCTGCGGGCGAGATAGTCGGCAACCGACTCCGCATTGCCGTACATCGAGGCGAAAACCACCGTAACGCCTTCTTCCGCCTCGTAGCGACTCCATTTGTCGTAGAGCGACATGATTCGCGCCGGATTCTTGCGCCACACAGGCCCGTGCGTCGGACACACGCAGCGAACATCCAGCCCCGACAGCTTGGCGAACGCCTTCTGAACCATACCGGAATACTTCCCCACGATGTTCGCGTAATAGCGCAGCGCTTCGCCCTCGTAGAAGTCGAAATTTATCTCGTCGTCGAAAATCCCGCCGTCGAGCGTGCCGAAGGTTCCGAAGGCGTCGCCCGAAAAGAGAATCTTTTCAGTCGTTTCGTAAGTCATCATAGTCTCAGGCCAGTGTACCCACGGCGTCATGACAAACGAAAGCGAATAGCGCCCCAGATCGAGCGTCATCCCGCCGCTCACGTCGATGAAATTTTCCGTTGCGCCGAAATACGCCTCGAAAATCTTCCTTGTCTGCATGTTGCCCAGAATCTTCACATCGGGATAAGCCGCCACTATCTCCGCTATCTTTCCCGAATGGTCGGGCTCGATATGGTTGATGACCAGATAATCGAGCGTCCTTCCCTCGAGCCTTCGCCCGACAAGTCCGGCGAACCCCCCGCCCGCGCCGGCGTCAACCGTGTCGATCAGCGCCGCGCGGTCGTCGGCAATGAGATACGAATTGTACGACACGCCCTGAGGCAGAGGATGAATGTTCTCGAAAAGCGACTTTCGCCTGTCGTTGACGCCGAGCCAAAAGATTCGCTCCGAGATTCTTATTTTTCCAAACATATTCTTTGTAATTACACGTTAAACATTATGTTTCGTCCGCAAAAGTATGAAACTTTCCCGAAAATCCCGTTTTTCTCCGAATCGCGCTTGCACAAAACCGCGCCAGCTATTAATTTCGCCCCCTTAAAAATAGAAACAATGATTTGTATATCGCAAACATCACGAGACCCTTACTTCAACATGGCAGTTGAAGAGCATCTGTTAAATTCCTTCGACGAAGAAATATTCATGCTCTGGCAAAACGAATCCGCCGTCATCGTCGGTCGATACCAGAACACCCTCGCCGAAATCAACCGCGAGTATGTCGAAGCAAACAACATCGCTGTGGTACGCAGACTGACCGGCGGAGGCGCAGTGTTCCACGACGCCGGCAACCTCAACTTTACGTTCATCAGAAACGGAACCGACCCTGACTTCGCCAAATTCACCGGCCCCGTCGTGGAACTGCTGCGGAAACTCGGCGCCGACGCCCGCTTCGAAGGACGCAACGACATATCGATCGACGGCAAAAAAGTGTCGGGCAACGCCATGCTCGTCGCCGGCAGCAGAATCCTCGTACACGGAACCCTGCTCTTTTCCGCCAACCTCGAACGCCTCTCCGCCGCTCTGAACGCCAATCCGTTGAAATTCGACGGCAAGGCGGTGCAGTCCGTAAGAAGCCGCGTGGCGAACATCCGCGACCTCCTGCCCGAACCCATGACCGTCGAACGATTCGCCGAACTGATAATGACCCACATCTTCCAATCCCAGCCCCGCTGCCAACCCTACTCCCTCTCGCCCGACGACCGCGCCGCCGCAGAACGCCTCAAAACCCACAAATACGCAACCTGGGAATGGAACTACGGACATTCGCCAGCCTACGCCTTCTCGAAAACCGTCAAAACACCCGGCGGAACATTTGAAGTCAAACTGAACGCCAGCAATGGCATCATCACCGCCGTCAAACTGTTCGGCGACTTCTTCGGCTCCGACATCGAACGATTCGAAGCCCTGTTCGTCGGATGTCGCCACGAGAGCGCCGACGTCGAGAAAACGCTCCGCGCCGTAAAACCGGGCGAATACTTCGCCGGCGCCGACCCCGCCGACCTGCTGCCCTGTTTCTTCTGAATGACACAGTCCGGAATATGAAATGTATGATTTCTATGGTTCTACTGGGAATTGTGTGGAAAAAGCTTGCGTGTTTTTTCACCGCATTGCGGTGTTTTTGTAACGCAAGGTCGCCTTTCAATTACGAATTACGAATTACGAATTACGACCGGCTTCGGCTGTATGTCCGCAGTCGGGACGAGACAATTCGTAATTCGTAATTCGTAATTCGTAATTGAAATC
>JAITHX010000020.1 GCA_031279735.1 Prevotellaceae bacterium | reverse complement strand
TTATTTCACCGCCTCCTCGACTTCATCCCGAACGACAAATTTGGATGCCTGTAACTTTCATACAAGTAGACATTTTTGTACATTTATATACACGCACGCTTCGTGGCGCACCAGATGACGCAGATTTACGCGGATTTGAATCTGTGTCATCCGCGTCATCCGCGTCATCTGTGTGCTAAGTTATTTCTAACACATCCCTTAGCGGTTAGCGGTTAGTGCCCCAGCTCAGTATCTCCGTCTCCCTCCACCCGTCCGACAGGCACTAACCACTAACCACTAACCACTAACCGCTAACCACTAACCACTAACCATACCCTAGCTGGTAGATTTTATGCCCATACGCGCATACGTTTCCTTAAGGCTTCGTTCGTTGTCGGAAATAAGCAGCAGAACGTCGCCCGATTCCAGTTCGGTCGAGCCGGTGGGCACGAAATAATGCTCGTCGCGCTTGATCATTACCACCAGGGTTTTTTCGGGCATCGGCATGTCCATGATTCTGTTGCCGCCGGCGAGGTGTGCGCGGGTGATGGTTATTTCCGACATGGTTGATTTTATGTCGTCGTGAAAATCGACTTCAAAGGTTTTGAGTTTGACTTTCTGTCGGTTTTCGCCCGACAGTCCCAGCCATTTGGCAACTGCGGGAACGGTAGTCCCTTGCAGGAGCAGAGATACAAGGGTGACGAAAAAGACTATGTTGAATATTGTGTTCGCTTTGTCGAGTCCGGCGGTCAGCGGATAGGTGGCGAAGAGAATGGGCGCTGCGCCGCGCAGTCCGACCCATGCTACATAGTGTTTCGCGGAGCTGGTCATCCTGCGGAAGGGAATCAAACACAGCCTGACGGCGAGAGGACGGGCGACGAATATCATGAACAGACTTATCGCCAAACCTATCAGGGCAACAGGAAGAAGCTCCGACGGATTGACAAGCAGACCAAGCGTGAGGAACATCACGATTTGAAACAGCCATGCCATTCCGTCCATGAATTTCTTCGCGGTCTTTTTGTGGACGAACTTGGAATTGCCTATGACCAGCGCGCTGATATATACAGCCAAATATCCGTTGCCCTTGAGATCGCTCGTTATCGAAAACACCATGAACAGAACAGTCAGCATGAGTACCGGATAAAGCGATTCGTTGTCCAGGTCGATTTTGTTTATCAGTCGCACCGCTATCCGTCCGAACAGGTAGCCGAGAGCCGCGCCGACAGTCAATTGCAGAAGTATAATGCCTAAAATCAGCAGAACGCTCTCTTCGCCTATTTGCAGCCACTGGATAAACGAAACGGTGAGGAGAAACGCCATGGGGTCGTTACTGCCGCTTTCGAGTTCGAGCAGGGGACGAAGTCTTTCCTTCAGCGCCAGCCCTTTGGAACCAAGTATGGCGAACACCGACGCCGAATCGGTCGAGGACATGACCGACGCCAGCAGCAGCGCTTCCAGAAAAGAAAAGGTTATGGTGGTGAACATATTCGACGTGAGCCAATAGATGAATATTCCCGTAAGAAGGGAGGTGAAAAGAACTCCCAGCGTAGCCAGAACTATGCCCGGCACAAGCACGGGACGTATTTCCGTGTATTTGGTATCCAGCCCTCCCGAAAACAGTATGGTGTTAAGCGCAAGGACGCCTATGAACTGCGCCACGCCGGGGTTTGAAAACTCCAGTCCCACGCCGTCGTGCCCGAACACCATTCCCACTCCGAGAAACAGCACCAGAATCGGAACTCCGAACTTGTAGCCCGTTTTTCCGGCTATGATGCTTATGAACAGCAAAAAAGATACTACTAATACTACATTGTCAACCGATATGTTCATATATATCTACTTATTATATCCTACATCACAAATTTTCCGCTCAAAGATATGAAGTATTTTCCGAAACACAAATATACAATAGTTATGCAATTCGCAATTCGCAATTCGCAATTCGCAATTCGTCTATCCATCCTGCCGTACAAATCCCGCCATGAACGATTTAATGTTCATGATTTTCTTTCCGGGCAGTTGAATTTCTTCCGGATAGAGGAAGCCGTCGGAACAGGCGATTTTCAGATAATTCTTTCCGTCGGACACAACGGCGCCCGGCTTGCAGTTCGATTCCGCCTTTTCCGCCGATGCTTTGAATATCTTGACTTGCATGTTTTTTCCGGCGCAATTCAGTTCGCCCCACGCTCCGGGGTAAGGCGACAGTCCGCGTATCATGTTGCGCAGTTTTTCGGCGGGATTGTTCCATTCTATCTTGCAGTTTTCGCGAAACAGTTTCGGAGCGGGTTTGAGATTCGCCGGCAGAGGCTGCGGAAAGGATTTCGCGTTGCCGGCGGCGATTTGCCTGACGGTTTCGAGCAGCAGGGCGGCGCCGGCGCCGGACAGACGGTCGTGCAGTTCGCCTGCGGTTTCGCTGTCGCCTATCGCGATTCGCCGCTGCATGATGATTTCGCCCGTGTCTATTTCGCTGCGGATGAAAAATGTGGTCACGCCGGTTTCCTTTTCTCCGTTGATAACGGCGTGATTTATCGGCGCCGCGCCCCTATAGTCGGGCAAAAGCGAGGCGTGCAGATTTATGGTGCCCAGAGGCGGCATGCCCCATACTGCTTCGGGCAACATGCGAAAGGCAACCACAACGAAAAGATCGGCTTCGAGCGATCGCAAGGCTTCGACGAAATCGGCGCTGCGCAGTCGTTCGGGTTGCATTAGGGGAAGCGAGCGTTCGACGGCAAAGCGTTTCACGTCGGAGGGCTGCAAGAGCATTCCGCGTCCTTGCGGCTTGTCGGCGGCGGTTACGACGGCCGAAATCCTGCAACCGGCGTCGAGCAGCGTCCGGAGAGGTTCGACTGCGAATCCGGGCGTTCCCATATAGACTATTTTCAATTTGTTCATACGAGTTTCCATTTCAAAATTTCCGCAAAAGTAAGAAAATAATCCTGCTCGATTCACTGAAACGATTTTCACTTTCATCGCTTCTTTTTTCCGTTTCGGCAAGAATTTTTTCGCGAACGACAATTAATCCGCCTACCTTCGCACCCTAAATTACGATAAGCAATGAAAACAAATTTTAAGACGGCTTTGATTCTTTCGGCGGCAATAAGTCTGTTGTTAAACGCCATTTACTTCATGTCATTTTTCTATGCGAGAGAGATACCTCAGGGTGGAGCTCTGCGGCATATTCCTGTGTTCGACCCGCAAAAAACGGCAGTCAACATCGTTTCCAACTTCACGCTGATGTTCATTCTCTACATGCTAAGCTTCACTTTGTTCAGAACGAAATTGAAGAGCAGGCTACAGCTGCTGGCTATAATTGTCTGTTCGGCGGTGCTGACTTATTTTCTCAGCACTCTCATTTCGGGATTACAGGTGAACCTGTTCGACTTCGAGTATCGTCCAAAGGCAGTGAAGGGATTCCTTCGCGGCAGTCTGTATCGCGACTACGTGATAGCGCTGCTGGTGATTCTGTCCTCTCAGCTGATACGCATCTTCATCAAGCAGCAAAAGACCGAACTCGAAAAAAACGCTCTGCAAGCCGAATACATGAGAAGCCGCTACGAAGCGCTTAAGAATCAGGTTGACCCTCATTTTCTCTTCAATTCGCTGAACACGCTCAATTCGCTCGTGAAGGACGAAAAAGCCCGCGAGTATGTGCAGCAACTCGCTCTCGTGTTTCGCTACACTTTGCAAAACAAGGAAATCATCAGTTTGCGCGACGAGCTTGATTTTACCAGAGCCTACTGCAATCTGATGAAGATTCGCTACGGCGACGATTTGAACTTTGAAATCTCGGTCGGCGAAAAGCTGTACGATTATCTGATAATTCCGCTGAGCTTGCAGACTTTGGTCGAAAATGCCATAAAGCACAACGTGGTGTGCCAGAAACATCCGCTGAAGGTGACTATAAAGAGCGTCGGCGAATCGATAAAGGTGTCGAATCCCGTGCAGCCAAAGAAGGAACCCGAAAGCGGCGCGGGAATCGGACTTATGAATCTCGCCGAACGTTACCGACTGATGTGGAGCAGGGAAATTTCCATAATCAAGACCGACGCCGTGTTTGAGGTGACTATTCCGATATTGCCGCGGTAGGGATGTGTTAGAAATAACTTATAAAGAATGCAGTTCGGATTTTTAGCACACAGATGACGCAGATGACGCAGATGACGCAGATTTACGCGGATTTGAATCTGCGTTAATCTGTCGAATCTGCGTCATCTGTGTTCCAAGTTATTTCTAACACATCCCTCAGCATCCCGCAACGGTTACGTCGCCCTCTGTCCGCCACGTAATCCTGTCGTCCCACTGCAGTTGCTTTGCTTTTGCGCGACGGTCGAAAATCACGAGATACGACTGCGTGTGCGGCGCGATTTTGTCGCGATAGCCTCTTATCTGTTCCAGACCTTCCTTTTCAACGAATTGCGGAGTTTCGTAGTCGTGAACTATTTTCACTTCGACTATATGCCATTTCCCGTTATACTCTATTGCCAAATCCATTCGACCGCGACCGGCGGCGTATTCCCTTTCGATGCGTCCGCCTCCGTTGAGCACCCGCTGTAGAAACGCCATCAGCAGCAAGTGGGGAAAGGCTTCGGTGTAGTCCGATTTCTGTTCCCATATTTCGGAGTGACGCCGCCAGAATTTTTGAAATTCCCTCATCAGTCTGTCCATGTCCACATCGCCTTCGGGCGACAGCCATTGCCATGAATCCGGCGGAAGCGAATCGTGACAGGCGGAAGTGAGATAGCGGATTGCGAGTTCCTCGTATATGGGATTGGCGAACGTGATTCCGACAACGGAATCCCTGCAAATCAATCCGGTGTCGAAGACGTATTCCGTGTCTGCGTGGCTTAGTCCAAGAAGTTGAGAGGAGTCGCCGGATATGATCGCTTGCACCATTTGCCTGACGCGCGGATCGTGAAGATATTCTCTCAGAGCATCGAAATGTGTTTCGCTCGCCGCGATCATCTGCCGGCGGGCTTCCGCTACATGTTCCAAGGTGACGGGTTCAACGCTGTCCTCGTCGAGAACGCGCATGACGGCACGCTTAAACAGGGAATTGACGATCCACGGCTGCCCCTTCGACTGTTCGTAAACATAATTCAGCGCTGCGGGAGTTATTTCCCGATCAGTTTCGGCGGTGTGCTGAGCGAATAGGCGGGCGATGTCGTTTCGGGAGAAATTACTCAATGTCGCCGAATCCGCTTTGATGTTGAACGGCGTGCCGGGGTTGAGCGAAACTCCGTCTTTCGACGACGCGAGTGGATTCTTCGGGTCGTGCGTTCCAACAAGAGCGACGGAAACGGGAAACACGCCCGCGTCGCGCGAAGCGAAGCCGGCGCGCAACAGACTCAGAAAACGGACAAGCGGATTATCTTCCAGCAGATTTACATCGTCGAAAAGCATGACGAGAGATTTTGGCGCGACTATTTGCGACAATGACCTCAGCGTGTCGGACAAGAGAAATTCCGCCGCGCCTCCTTCGGGAGCGGGGTCGGGATAACCCTCCAGTTTTGCGGCTTTTGCAATATCGCCGTTTATGATGTTCATCGCGTCCCTTACGTCCTTTACTCCCCGACACGGCTCCAAGCTCACATAAAAAGCCTTATTCGTGTCCGTTGCGTTTATTTCGCGCATCCAGCCTTTCAGGAAAGCGGTCTTGCCCGTTTGACGCGGAGCGTGAAGCGCCCAGTAGAGACCGTCGCGGATATAACGATGCAGCTGAGCGCCAACCAGACGTTCTTCAGGAGGAAGCATATAGTGATATTTCGGATCGCAAGGACCCGTAGTGTTGAAAAATTTGATACGTGACATTCTTTTTACCTTATTAATTATAAATTCAGGGCGCAAAGTTAAATGCTGTCCGCTATATATACAAATCCCGCTTTATCTTCGTGTTGACAATTCGGAGCAATTGGTCGGCATATTCGCGGGAGTTGTTCAGACGGGGGATTTTGTTCTGTCCGCCGACTTTTCCTTTCGATTCGAGCCACTTGAGGAAGGAGCCTCGGGGAAGTGCCGTGAGTTTCAGACGCGAGAGCGTCGAATCGCCGCATCTTTTCGCCTCGTAATCGGAGTTGACCGAGCAGATTGCCCTATCGAGAATGTCGGCGAACGATTCAGGGTCGGAAGGCGGACGGTCGAACTCTATCAGCCACTCGTGACGTCCCTTAGCCGCCTCGTTCATAAACACCGGCGCCACCGTGTATTCCGAAACTGTGGCTCCGGTGGCTCCGCAGGCTACAGTCAGCGCGTTTTCCACGTTTTCCACAATCAGCTCCTCGCCGAATACGTTTATGTAATGAGCGATTCGCCCCGTGATCTTTATTTTGTGGGGATACAGCGAAGTGAACTTCACCGTATCGCCTATCAAATACCGCCACAATCCGGCGTTTGTCGTGATAACGAGAGCGTAGTTGACCCCCGCGCGCACATCCGCCACCGTATGGGTTGTCGGATTAGGCTTGCCCGCTTCCGCCACCGGCATGAACTCGAAAAACACACCGTTGTCGGCGTGAAGCAGCATCGCGTCGTCGGCGGCATCGTCCTGAAAGGCGAAAAACCCTTCCGACGCATTGTAAATCTCCATGTAGCGCATCGTTTCGGAAGGGATGATTCTTTTGAATTGTTCGACGTAGGGACCGAAAGCCACGCCGCCGTGAAAAAACACTTCGAGACGAGGCCATATTTCGAGCAGACTTCTTTTGCCGCCATACTCCAGAATACGGTTCATCAGCACGAGGTTCCACGACGGGACGCCGGCAAAGCTCACCACGTTTCCGCTTATCGACTGTCGGGCTATTGCGGCGGTTTTCTGGTCGAAATCCGGTATGAGAGCCGTTTTTTTCGACGGCGTGCGAGCAAGTTCCACGTATAACGGCGAATTGTGAATCATCACCGCCGACAAGTCGCCCGTTCTGACCTTTGAGTTCAGTTCGTCGATTTTGCGACTCCCGCCCAGCGTGAGCGACTTGCCGAGCAACAGTCGCGATTCGGGATTGTTGAGCAGATACTGGAGCGTAACGTCCTTCCCGCCCGCAAAATGGCATCCGTGCAGCGATTCCCTGCTCACGGGGATGAACTTGCTTTTTCCCGCCGTGGTTCCCGACGACTTGGCGAACCAGCGAACCGGAGTGTCCCACAACACGTTGTTTTCCCCTGCGCGCATCCTGTCGATGAAAGGCTGCAGCGAGGGATAATCCGAAACGGGAATCCTTTCGCCGAATTTCCCGACGTCGCCGGCGCCGCGCAGACCGTGCCTGCGTCCGTAGTCGGTGTTCGCCCCGTGTTTCAGCAAATTCGCCAGGATTCGTTCCTGAGCTTCAGCCGGATTTTTCCTGAGTTTGTCGAGCCGGCTGATTCTGCTCGCAAATAGTTTTATTATAAATTTGTTTAGCAACATCAAAGTTTGAATTTACGGTTTATCCAATAATCTAGTCAATGCATACATTTCGTCGCGATACGTCGCGGCTTGGCGGAAATCGAGTTTCTTTGCCGCCTCTTCCATTCGGTTTTTAGCTTCGGCAACAGCTTTTTCCAGTTCTTGCCGGTTCATGTAGCGCACCACAGGTTCGGCGGCTATGTCGGACTGCATCTCGACATACGAGCCATCCTCCGCAACAACTATTTCGCCCGCAAGAATCGCCCGATTGTTTCTCATCGCCTGTCGGGGCGTGATGCCGTGCAGCTGGTTGTATTTTAATTGTTTTTCACGCCGGCGGTCGGTTTCGTCGATGGTTCGGCGCATCGACGCCGTTATCTTGTCGGCATACATGATCACCTTGCCCTCGACGTTTCTCGCCGCGCGTCCTGCCGTCTGAGTCAGCGAGCGTTCCGAACGCAGAAAACCCTCCTTGTCGGCATCCAGTATGGCTACCAGAGAGACTTCGGGCAAATCCAGACCTTCCCTGAGAAGATTCACGCCGACAAGCACATCGAAAACCCCCTTGCGCAGATTCTCCATGAGTTCAATGCGCTCGATAGTGTCAACGTCCGAATGAATATAGCGGCTGCGGATTCGCAGCTTGTCCAGATACTTGCTCAGTTCCTCCGCCATACGTTTCGTGAGCGTAGTGACCAGAATCCGTTCGCTCTTCTTGATTCGGACGTGTATTTCCTCTATCAGGTCGTCTATCTGATTCGCGGTGGGGCGGACTTCTATCACCGGATCGAGAAGCCCGGTCGGACGAATAACCTGTTCCACTATTTCGCCCTCCGACTTTTCGAGTTCGTAGTCCGCCGGAGTCGCGCTCACGAACATTATCTGTCCTGTCAAAGTCTCGAACTCCTCGAATTTCAGCGGACGGTTGTCGATAGCGGCAGGCAGCCGAAACCCGTATTCCACAAGATTCTGCTTCCGCGAACGATCGCCGCCGTACATCGACCTTATCTGAGGCACGGATACGTGGCTTTCATCGACAAAGGTCATAAAATCCGACGGAAAATAATCCAGCAGACAGAACGGACGGCTGCCCGCCTCCCGTCCGTCGAAATAGCGCGAATAATTCTCGATGCCCGAACAATAGCCAAGCTCCTTGATCATTTCCATGTCGAACTCCACTCTCTGCTTGATTCGCTTCGCCTCGAGCGCCCGACCCTGCGCAAGGAAAAAGTCGTGACGCGCCACCATATCGTCCTGAATGTTTCGCATCGCCTGATGAAGGCGTTCCTTGGGCGTCACGAAAATGTTAGCCGGATATATCCTGATCTGCTGAGGAGCGTCAATCAGCGACCCGTCAACAGGATTGAACAATTCGATCTTTTCCAGCTCCTCGCCCCAGAAAATAAGGCGACAGGCATAGTCGCCGTAAGCCACATACACGTCAACCGTGTCGCCGATAACCCTGAACGACCCCCGCTTGAAATCCGTCTCGTTGCGCGAGTAGAGCGCGTCAACCAGCGAAAACAGCAGCTTGTTGCGGCCAATTCTCATTCCAACCTCGAGCGAAACAGTATTAGCATGAAAATCCTGCGGATTGCCTATCCCGTAGAGACACGATACCGACGATACCACCACTATGTCCCTTCGCCCCGAAAGGAGCGAGGACGTCGCGCTCAGTCTGAGACGCTCTATTTCGTCGTTGATCTGCAAATCCTTTTCGATATACGTGTCAGTGTGGGGAATGTAGGCTTCGGGCTGATAATAGTCGTAGTACGACACGAAATACTCCACCGCGTTCTTCGGGAAAAAGCTCTTGAACTCGCCGTACAGCTGGGCGGCAAGCGTTTTATTGTGACTCAACACCAGCGCGGGACGATTCAGCGCCGCCATGACATTAGCCATCGTAAACGTTTTGCCCGAACCTGTTATGCCCAGAAGCGTCGAGCAGCGCTTGCCCGACGTTATGCTTTTCAGCAATTTTTCTATCGCCTCCGGCTGATCGCCCGTAGGCCTGTATTGAGAAACGAGTTGAAACTCCATGAACCTGTTATTCTTTTTTATCCTTTGATGTCCGCATCTTTTTACACGCCGCAAAGTTAGGAATTAAGAATTAAAAATTAAAAATTAAGAATTAGGAATTAAGAATTAAAAATTAAGAATTAAGAATTGCCTGCGGACGCGGGGTCAATGACGAACTGCGAATTGCACCCTTTTCTCGCCGCGTTGCAGCGGGTTTTAGGGATGTGTTAGAAATAACTTATAAGGGATGCAGTTCGGGTTTTTAGCACACAGATGACACAGATTTCAATTACGAATTACGAATTACGAATTACGTCCCGACTGCGGACATACAGCCGAAGCCGGTCGTAATTCGTAATTCGTAATT
>JAITHX010000011.1 GCA_031279735.1 Prevotellaceae bacterium | reverse complement strand
CGTGATGTCCGAGTTGCGCAAGGATACGTTCCGAGACGGGTAATGTCTCAAATCGTATGATTCGCGAGGATAAGCGACCGATACTAAATTAGAGGTTGCGGTGACCGACAGCCTCCAATTAGTATCGGTTGCTTATCCTCGCGAATCATACGATTTGAGACACTACCCGAATTACAAATTACAAATTACGAATTGCGACCTGTCTCCGCGAGTTCCGCGTCCGATTCGGGCACCCGTCCCGACGGAGCCTGACCCGCCCTGCGCTTTCAAATTTTCCGGCTTTCGGCGTTATTTTCGAGACTTGCATGTTTTTCAACATAATTCGTGCGTTTCGACCGTCTTTTTACGTTTTTGAAGCCTCCATACACTCAGCGCGATACGGTCAGCACTCGCGGCACCCCCAACCATAACGCCCTGAAACAAGCCTCGCTGTCGTCTTTTCTTCGTTCATCCTTCGCTCATCCTTCGCTCATCCTTCGTTCATCCTTCGTTCTCCCGTGCTCGGAACGACAATATGCTCTGCGGCATTTAGGGGTGTGTTATAAATAACTTATTTTGCAAACATATTGTAAGGCGGGAAGCGAACAATAGGGGGATGAAAGCGTTTATTATGCACGGAAAATAATATTTATACTTCTTGATTCATAGAAATTTTTTAGTTAAGTGAAGAGCGGCGCGACAAGTGCCGCTCTTGTTTTCGCTGCGGTTGTTATACTATTGTTATAGTATTGTCATACAACCGTATAATCATTGTATAACACTATTTTCAATTATTGAAGAACCAATTTATTCCGAGTCTGAACATTCTTTCGGTGCGGGGGTAATGCAATGCCGAGAAGTAGCGACGCGGGAACAGACCTTCGGCGACATTCGTAAATTTCACATAGATATTGGCGCGTTTCCATTTGAAGGAAGCGAAGAAGTCGGTCCACGGGTATGCGCCTATCTTCTTTTCCGACTGAGTGTGGAACATTCCCGCAGCGGGATTGTATGCATAGTCGTAGAACTCCGAATTACAGTAGAAATCAAAGCCAATGTCGGTATTCAGCACATTTTTTATCCATTCCGATTCGGCATACAGACGGAGATTGCCGCTGAGCAGGGGCAGCGGAACGACTGACGGGTCGGAGGTGGTTTGGAACAACAGTCGGGCGTCGAAACGCATGAACTTCCACTCGAAATGTCCCGCCGCGTGGATCGACGTAAGGTTGAGCGCCGACGAATGTTGCACGGGGAGAGCCTTGTCGTTGAAGTAAACGTAGTTTGCCAGCAGACTGTTTTTGAATCCCGCCTCCACGTTCCAGTCCGGCACGGCGACCAGAGCCTCGACCCTCGTTTCGGCAGTTTTCCCGAAATCGTTGTTCCATCTGAAATGGTTTGAATAATATTTTTTGAAGAAGCGGGGCTGTTCCTCGACCTTAAGCACAAAGCGCCCCGACAGGTGCACTCCGCCGCGCACGGGATAGAGCGAGATGCGCGCCGCGGCATCCAGATTCAGGTCGTTGAGCAGATAGCCCGAAAAGTGATACTTGACGAAAGCCTTCCACGCGAAGTACTTTCCGAACAAACCCTGAGCGTTGCCGTAAACGTAGCCGGTTGAAAGTTTTTCGGCTTCCTGTCCGTAGAGATACGCGGAGGGGACGAAACCGTAGTGACGGTCGAAGCTGTAACCTATTCCGCCATCAATTTTGGAGACTGCGGCATCGGCGGCGTAGGGCTGCAGGCGGATGAAGAAGCGGTTGTCGAATTTGGCGGCGTAACTCGAATCGCGACTCAGGAAGGGATGCATGTAATAGTTTTCGTAATAGCGGTATCGCCTTTTGTCGGTAAGATCGACGTAGCTCGAATCGGCGGCGCCGTCGGTGTAAACCCTTTTATAGTTTGAATATTCGAACGAATGTCCGAAATAGACCGCCGTGCCGCTGTTTCGCCCCGTTGAATCGTAACGGTTAAAGAGATTGAGCGGCACGCCGTAGGAATGAGTCAGAAACCAAGTGTTCGACGACAGTTCGTTCAGCGCCGATTGCAGCCGCACGTCTATCGACGTGGAGCCTACCACCGTATCCTCGATGAAAAAGTCATTGGCGATACCCCCGTTCTCCTTGTTGCTCGCGCTGTTGTAGATATAGCCGGCGTGCGCCGCATAGTTTTTTCCGACGTAGGACGTAAAAGCGCTGAACGTTTTCTGTTTCGCTCTCTGGTTCCGGTAGTTTCCGATGGCGCCGAGCTTGTGATAGTGTATTCCCGCGTTCCATGCCGGAGAGATATTGCGGGTGAAGAGTACGATAAGATCGTCTTCGGCAGTCTGTCTGCGTCCGGAAGAGTAGTAGGAGAGATTCGACAGCGGACCCTTCACGTTATAGAAGCGCAAGTTGTCGGGTGTCAGCATGTAAACCGCGTAGGGGTCGGCGAACGGAAAAAGTCCCGAACGCTCGCGCTTGAAGAAATCGTGCAGCTGAGTCGCGCTTCCGGTCACTCCAAGCCATGTTGCGCCTACATCGGCTTTAAAGAACGGCAGTTCCACTATATTTTCGCTCTGGAGAGTGTCGCGATAAAAAGTCATGACGGGAGAGTTCAGATAACGGTTCAGCCGCCATGTTATTATTCTGTGAGAGTAGAGCGAATCGTCGATGAAATAGCTCGATAGAGTGTCGGGTTTTTCCTTTTCCTTTTTTGCCTTGCCCCGTCGGATTATCAGACTGTCGCCCTCATCCGACGAATCGTCTGCCGGTGCGGGAAAAGCCAGCGAATCGACTTCTGCGGCAAGCGAATCGAAAATCTGGACATCGCCGACAATCGAATCGCCGCCTCCCGACGGAAAAGCGTTTGTCACATTCGGGAAGACGGCAAGCGTCAGGACTATGAGAGCTGCCGAGGCAAGCATGAAAATATGCGGTTCTTTAATCATTAACTTTTCTGTACTACCGAAAAATCCTTATCCTTGTTACGTTGTATCAACGTGCAAAAGTAGGAATATTTTTTTTATGAATTGTCGCGAAATAATTTTACAATCTGATATTACGCAGTATGCGGTTTTTAGCACACAGATGACACAGATTTCAATTACGAATTACGAATTACGAATTACGTCCCGACTGCGGACATACAGCCGAAGCCGGTCGTAATTCGTAATTCGTAATTCGTAATTGAACGCACGGCGTGCGTCTCTACATCCGATGTGACACACAGATGTATGCTGTTACATCCGTCGTGATGCGCGGAGACGCACGCCGTGCGTCTCTACATCCGATGTGACACGGAGATGTACGCCTGTTCCGGCTGACGTTATCCCATTCCGGGCCAACTTGACAACATTGGGCTAAAGCCTACGGTTAATAAAGTGTCGCCCACGGCGTTGCCGGTCAAGCCGCGCAAGACCAGCGACCTCCAGTGACCTGCGGACGGCGGGTAGAGTCCGTTAGTGTTTTGGAGATGGAACAGATTGCGGGTCAAGCCCGCAATCTCAGTCCTGCATGCGACAAGCTGTGAAATACATGGTAGTATGGACTACCGCAATCGCTTTACAGGAAGAGGTTGCAAACCGGTGTATGCTGCAAATGCTGAAAGACGCAAATGTGGTGAACGATACATTGTAGTAGCGTGGAAACTGTCGTAACGGCAGCG
>JAITHX010000082.1 GCA_031279735.1 Prevotellaceae bacterium | reverse complement strand
GGTGACTATGGACGAATACGACTCCGGCTCCCGCAGCGGCATCATGCAGATGCATTTGAAGGACTTCCTGGTTTATGGGGTATAGGGTATTATAGGGTATGGGGTATTATAGGGTATGGGGTATGGGGTATGGGGTATAGGGTACCATCCGGCAGTAAAGACGAAAATAGAATCCCTCCCATCCGGCGAAGCACCCCATACCCCATACCCTATACCCCATACCCTATACCCCATACCCTATACCCTATACCCTATACCCCATACCCCATACCCCATACTCTATACCCCATACCCTATACATGGGGTCCAAAATCCCGTATCAATCATAAAAATCCTCGTCCCTATTTAGGAGTGTCGAATAAGCAGTAACATAATATCTTATTTTTGGTTCTACTGGGAATTGCGTGGAAAAAGCTTGCGTGTTTTTTCACCGCGTTGCGGTGTTTTTGTAACGCAAGGGGCGCAGAGGCTTCGCAAAGGGCGCAAGGGCTTCGCGTCCTTTGCGAAGAGCGCGCCGGTCTTGATCCGCAACCTCCAGCGACCTTGCGCAAAGGACACGAGGCCCTTGCGCCCCCTGCGGAGCCTTTGCGTCCTCTGCGGTGAAAAAACACCGCAACGCGGTGAATAACCGCACAATCCTTTAACAAGGGAATAATGGTGAATATATGCTGTCCGGAGTCCGCTAAGGGAGCTTTGAAAAATAAGGGTTTTATGGCTTTTCCACACAATTCTCAGTAGAACCCATTTTCTCTTCCCGCCCGTTGCTTCCGCTCAATCCTATTTGAAAAATCACTACCTTTGCAACCGATTTTTGTTCGCATGAAAATAGGAAACATAACATTCGTGAACCGTCCTTTGTTTCTGGCACCGATGGAAGACGTTACCGACCCGTCGTTCAGGCATGTATGCAAACAGTTCGGGGCGGATATGGTCTATACGGAATTTATTTCGTCCGACGGTCTGATTCGCGACGCCGCCAAAGCATTGGAAAAAATGAAGATACGCGACGACGAACGTCCTGTCGGGATTCAAATCTACGGTCATCTGCCGGAAGCTATGGTCGAAGCGGCAAAAATGGCCGAACAGGCGGCTCCCGACGTGATTGACATTAATTTCGGCTGTCCGGTGAAAAAAATAGCCAACCGCGGCGCCGGCTCCGGAATGATGCGCGAACCGGACAAAATCGTGGATATAACCCGACGGATAGTGCGTGCGGTGAATCTTCCCGTAACAGTGAAAACTCGACTGGGGTGGGACGAAAACAGCCTGATTGTTCCCGAACTTGCCGAACGTTTGCAGGATGCGGGCATTGCGGCTCTCACTATCCACGGACGAACCCGCGCACAGCTCTACAGCGGCAGCGCCGATTGGACGCTTATCGGAGAAGTGAAAAAAAACGAAAAAATCACCGTCCCCGTCATCGGAAACGGCGACGTGAACGACCCCTTTGTCGCAAAGGATAAATTCGATGCCTACGGAGTTGACGCCCTGATGATAGGACGGGCAACTTTCGGACGCCCGTGGATTTTTAGAACAATCCGGCATTTTCTGGAAACGAACGAAATACTGCCCGAACCCGACGTGAACGAAAGGGTGAAAATCGCCAGAATGCATTTCGAGAAATCGCTCGAAGTGAAGGGCGAGCGCGTCGGACTGCTCGAAATGCGCCGGCATTTGAGCTGCTATTTCAAAGGGCTGACGGATTTCAGGGAAACGAGACTGAAACTCGTGACCGAGAACAATCCCGCTAATGTGCTGAAACTTCTCGATTTTGTTGCAGAACGCTGGGGTTGCACGGAAAATACATCTAATTCACATATATAGAACATGGTTCAAACAGCAAACAACGAAAACCTGATTGACAGACTGCCGCCCGTAGGAATAGCTTCCGACCACGCGGGCTACGGACTGAAAACCCGCATCGCGGAAAAACTGCGCGAAAACGGTTACGAAACGAGAGACTTCGGCGCCTTTTCCGAAAGCTCTTCGGATTATCCCGACTTCGCCCACGCGCTCGGAACGGCAATGGACAAAGGCGAATTGAGCGTGGCTTTCGCCGTTTGTCACACGGGCAACGGAATAAGCATCGCCCTCAACAGACACCGAAGCGTGAGGGCTGCTCTCTGCTTTGCCCCCGAAATTGCCGCGCTCGCGCGAGAACACAACGACGCCAATGTGTGCTCGATTCCCGCCGGATTCGTGACCGGCGAACAGGCGCTGGAAATAGCGAACATATTTCTTTCTACCCCTTTCGGCAATGCGGCGCGGCATCGCCGGCGAATCGGCAAAATCAATCCCGAATGATAGCTTTCCGCAATGAAGATTCCCGTTTTTCGCTCGGCGAAAAACTCGCGGCGAAAGACAAAATCAGACGCCTTGCGCGCGAAGAAAACAAACGGACGGGCGAACTCTGCTTCGTGTTCTGCTCCGACGAATATCTGCTCCGCCTCAACCGGCGCTATCTGAACCACGACTATTATACCGACGTGATTACGTTCGACTATGGTTCGGACAGCCTTATCGAGGGCGACGTATTCGTCAGCATAGACCGAGTGAAGGAAAACGCCGCAATCTTCAATGTCCCCTTCAATCACGAACTCTCCAGAGTCATCTATCACGCAATACTCCATCTGTGCGGATACGGCGACAAAACTCCAGCCGAAGAATCCCTAATGAGAAGCAAAGAAGATTATTATTTGAAAACCCTGTTAACCGTAGGCGAAAAATGCACAAATACACCGACAGCGAACTGATTTGCCGAGCGCTGCAATCAGACCAGAAGGCTTATACGCGCCTGCTGATGCGTTACTACGACAATATCTACTTCTACATCCTCAAAATGGCGAAGAACAAGATCGACGCAAGCGACCTCACTCAGGAAACTTTCGACAAGGCGTTCAGACATCTGGACAAATACAGCGAAAAGTACGCCTTCAGCACCTGGCTCTACAAGATTGCCCGAAACTGCACCATCGATTTCATCCGCAAGAACAAAGTCAATGTACTGCACATTGACTATAGAGGCGAGGACGAATCGTCCGTCAGCGAAAGCTCGCTCTATTCCGGCACTCCGAATCCCGAAGAAAACATGATTTGCCGGCAGGAGGAATCTATACTGTTGAAATACATACAGTCTATGAAACCGCGATACCGCCGCCTCATCGAACTCCGATACCTCAAGCAATATGCCTACGAGGAAATGGCTAGCGAACTCAATCTCCCGCTCGGAACGGTCAAAACCCAATTGTTCAGAGCTAAAAATATTCTCGCAACTATGATTTTCGGTTCGGCGGGAAGGAAGGAATTATTGTAATTATTGTAATATATGACTATACAACTTTAGAATAACGATTATATGTTTTTTATTGTTTTGTTTTTATCGCTTGTCGTTGGCGCGACGAGCGCTGTCGCTCAGCGACAAACTTTATCGCTCAACGACAACTGGACTTTTCGTTTCTCTCACGAAGTGGAAAAGCGTTTCGAGCGGCGCGTCAATCTGCCTCACACTTGGAACGCGCAGGATGCGCTGTCGGGCGCAATAGACTATAAGAGAGGTATAGGCAACTACGAGAAAATCCTTTTCGCAGATTCGGCGTGGAAGGGAAAGCGAGTGTTCCTGAAGTTCGACGGGGTTAATTCCGTTGCCGACGTGTTCGTCAATCGACGGCATATAGGCGAACATCGGGGCGGTTACTCGGCGTTTGTCTTTGAAATAACCGACCGACTGAACTACGGAGCCAAAAACTCTATCCTCGTGAGGGCTAACAACGGAGAATCGCTGGACGTGATGCCTCTGGTCGGCGACTTCAATTTCTACGGAGGCATCTATCGCGATGTGCATCTGATAGTCGCCGACGAGGTTTGCATCTCTCCGCTCGATTATGCCTCGCCCGGAGTGTATCTCGTCCAGAAGGAGGTGAGCCGACGGAAAGCGGTTGTCGAAGCGAGGGTGCTTTTGCACAGTTCGGCGAACGCCCCGAAACGGCGGACGCTGAGCCTCGAAATTCGCGACGGGGAAAGGACGGTTTTCAGCGAAAAACGCGAAGTGACCGTCGAAGGCGGCAGGGAAGAGCGATTCACTGTCGTCATAGACAATCCCCGCTTGTGGGACGGACAGCGCGATCCGTTTATCTACCAAGCCGTCGTGACTCTCGGCAACGGAACCGCAACGCTCGATGCGGCAGTACAGCCTCTCGGTCTGAGATATTTCAGCACCGACCCCGACAAGGGCTTCTTCCTCAACGGCAATCATCTTGCGCTGAGGGGTGTGTGCCGGCATCAGGATCGACCCGAACTGGGGAACGCTCTGCACGAAGCGCATCATCGGGAAGATGTTGACCTGATGCTGGAAATGGGCGCCAACGCCATCCGCCTGTCGCATTATCAGCAGGCGCCGGCTCTCTACGATATGCTCGACGAGAGCGGATTCGTCGCGTGGACGGAAATACCTTTCGTGGGTCCCGGCGGGTATCAGGACAAGGGATTCGTGGATAAGCCCGCGTTCCGCGAAAACGGAAAAACACAGCTGAAAGAGCTGATTCGACAAAACTACAATCATCCTTCCGTGTGTTTCTGGGGGCTGTTTAACGAATTGAAGGAGGCGGGCGACAATCCGGCGGAATATCTGCGGGAACTGCAAGCTCTTGCGCGCGAAGAGGACAGCACTCGTCCCACCACGGCGGCAAGCAATCAGAACGGCGAAATAAACTTCATTACCGACAATATCGCATGGAACCGCTACGACGGATGGTACGGAAGCAGTCCCTCGACGCTGGCGAAATGGCTGGACGCAACTCATGCGCGCCACCCCGAAATACGCATAGGCGTAAGCGAATACGGCGCGGGTGCCTGCGTGTATCATCAGCAGGATTCGCTGAAACAGCCCGCCCCAAATTCATGGTGGCATCCCGAAAACTGGCAAACTTACTATCATGTCGAAAACTGGAAGATCATCAAGGCGCGTCCTTTCGTGTGGGGCAGCTTCATCTGGAACATGTTCGACTTCGGAGCGGCACATCGAACCGAAGGCAACCGACCGGGAATAAACGACAAAGGGCTGGTCACTTTCGACCGCAAAGTGAAAAAGGACGCTTTCTATTTCTATAAAGCCAACTGGAACACCCGCGAACCCATGATTCATCTCGCCGAAAAACGGAACGATTCCCGCTCCGAAACCGCTCAAACCATTATGGCGTTTTCCACCGAACCGGAGGCGGAACTGTTCGTGAACGGCAAGAGCGCAGGCAAATGCAAGTCCGACGATGTAGCTACCCTGAAATGGGAAAACGTGCAGCTGCAAAAGGGACGCAATACAGTGGAAGTTGTCGCCGCAGGTAAAAACAAGGTGCGGGACAGCACGGTGATAGATGTTCGATAGGGTATGGGGTGCCATCCGGCTGACGGGGGCAAGTCTTAAAATCTTCCTCCCGTTTTTCACCGCGTTGCGGTGTTTTTTTCACCGCAGAGGGCGCAGAGGCTTCGCAGAGAACGCAAGG
>JAITHX010000240.1 GCA_031279735.1 Prevotellaceae bacterium | reverse complement strand
AAGAAGTGAAATACGGATTTCTGGAGCAGCTGCTGCCCGCGTACTTGCCGAAATGGGACACGGACGAGACTTTTTCCGTGATGGCTTTCGCGGAGGAAGTGCAGGCGGGCAACGTGGAGGAGTTTATGACCATGCTCCGCGCCTACTTCGCTTCCCTTTCCTACGACCTTCTGGAAAAGGAAAATAAAAACGAACGCTACTATCAGATGATCTTTTACCTGATTTTTTCGCTTGCGGGACAGTTCGCCGATACGGAGGTGAAATCCGCGGGCGGGCGCGCCGACGCCGTCGTCAAGACCGAAAACGCGATTTACGTCTTCGAGTTCAAGATGGACGACAAAGCCACCGCCGAAGACGCTCTCGATCAAATCGAGAGCAAGGGATATTCCATTCCCTATACCGCCGATCATCGCCGGCTGGTCAAGATAGGAGTGGAGTTCAGCGTGAAGGAGGGAGGAATCAAACGATGGTTGCCAAAATATTAGGGTATGGGGCGCTTCGCCTGACGGGAGGGATTATGTTTCCGTCTTCCCTGCCGGACGGCGAAGCGCCCATACCCTATACCATAATAAATGTAACTTTGTGTAATATTAATATCAGAACTCCGGAAGCGGGAGATACTTTACGTCTAATATATACTGCTTTCTACAAAGCATATCGCAAAGTGATACTGTCGCAAAAACAGCGCGGAGAACACAGTAAAACGGTCTGCGGACAGCGCGGAGAGTCGGAGAGAGTTCCGGAGATGGAAAAGATTGCGAGTCTTGCGGGCTTGATCCGCAACCTTCAATGACCGTCCGGCCGGAGGGAGAGTTCAGGAGGCGAACGGGACGACAGGACACAGACGAATGGACGAATGGACGAATGGACGAATGGACAGCCGGAACGCTCCCTTCGGCCGGGTACGGTCATTGAAGGTTGCGGATCAAGACCCGCAATCTGTTCCATCTCCCGAACGCTCCCCGACGTCCGCAGGTCATTGGAGGCTGACGGTCGCCGCAACCTCCAATTTCATCCTCGCGAATCACTACGATTTGAGACACTACCTGATCAATTACGAATTACGAATTACGAATTACGACTTGCGGACGTACAGCCGAAGCCGTAATTCGTAATTCGTAATTCGTAATTGTAATTTATGACTTACTTTTGCGCCATGAAAAGAAGGTTATTGTTTCTACTTTCGGTGTTTGCGATACAATTGCCGCTGCTTGCCGTCCAGAAGCCGGTTTTCATGCTCTATCACGGCGCTTTTGCCGCCGGTTACGGTTTTGGAGACTTCATGAACGTGATGCTGCACGGATTAAAACTGGATTCTACCGTTTCGGGTTATCTCACAGTGGTGCCGCTTCTTTTTGCGATAGTTTCGACATGGACGTCGGGCAGAGCGCTCGCAAACTCGCTGAAAGTGTATTTCGGATTGGTCTGGGTTGTTGTGGCGGCGGTGTTTGCGGTCGATCTGGCGCTGTACGGCTATTGGGGATTTCGGATAGATGCAACGGCGGTGTTTTATGCCAAGTCGCCCGCTGCGGCTTTCGCGAGCGTATCGGCGGGCACGATAGTGCTGCACGCTCTTATATTTGCTGTTTACGCTTTCGCGGGCTACAAGACTCTTGTGTTTTTCGCACTTCCTCTTTTGCCTCTCGTTCCGACTGCTCCGGCTCTCCGTCGCGTTGCCTGCACGGGAGTGCTGCTCGTTGCCGGCGCCGCGCTTTTTCTGCCGATTCGGGGAAGCACGGGGACTTCGACCGCCAACATAGGGATGGTGTATTTCGGCAGCGATCGCTTTCTGAACCATTCGGCAATCAATCCCGTGTTCGCTTTGATGGCTTCGCTGTCGAAGCAGCAGGATTTTGAATCGCAGTTCGATTTCTTTCCGGAGGACGAACGGAAGAGAATCTTCGACTCTCTGACGCGCAAAGGGAGGACGGAGAAAGAAACGGAACTGCCGGAACTGCCGAAACTCCTAAACCTCGATCGTCCCGACATACTGATCATTCTTGCGGAAAGTTTTTCGGCAGGCGCGGTGGGCGTCACGGGCGGAGAACCCGACGTCACGCCGAACCTGAACCGTCTGAGCGCCGAAGGGGTGCTGTTCGCCAATCTGTATGCCGGATCCTTTCGCACCGACAGAGGAATAGTCGCCGCGCTGAACGGCTATCCGGCGCAGCCCACAACCTCGATAATGAAATATCCGGCTAAAAGCCAGTCGCTCCCCTCTATCTCCAGAACTCTGGTTGACGCAGGCTACCTTGCCGATGCCCTCTACGGAGGCGACATCAACTTCACCAACATGAAAAGCTATTTCTTCTCGGCCGGCTTCACGACTGTCGTTTCCGACAAGGATTTCCCCTTCGCCCTGCGACAGAGCAAATGGGGCGTGAGCGACGACGTCACCTTCCGTCATCTGCTCGAATCGCTGACCGGAAGCGCGAGCAGCGCGCCCCGACTGACAGTGTTTCTGACCCTGAGCAGTCACGAACCCTTTGAAGTTCCGTTCCGAAAGTTCGACAATCCGTATCTCAACTCCGTTGCCTTCACCGACGACTGTTTCGGCAAATTCATCGACGCGCTGAAACAGACTCCCCTGTGGGAAAAGCTGCTCGTTGTGCTCGTTTCCGACCACGGATTCCGTTATCCCGACGCGGTGCAGGAGTTTGAACCCGCCCGATTTCACATCCCGATGCTCTGGCTCGGCGGCGCGCTGCGGGAACCTCGGCGCGTGGAAACCATAGCCTCGCAAACCGATTTGGCGGCTACCCTGCTCGGACAATTGGGATTCGACCATCGCGACTTCGCCTTCAGCAAGGACATTTTCGACCCCGAATCGCCCCGCCACGCATGGTACTCGTTCCACAACGGATTCGGATTCATTGATTCCACCGGCATTTCGATTTTCGACAACGAAAGCGCCTCGCTCCTCGCCGACAGCCCGCCCGACGACAAGTCCCGTCGCCTCAACAAAGGCAAAGCCTTGCTCCAAACCCTCTACGACGATCTCGGAAAAAGATGAATAAAACAAAATAAATCATGAATATCTTGTACATTATCCCGCCGGTAGCGGCTTATCTGTTGGGTTCCGTGTCGAGCGCCGTATGGGTCGCTCGGCGGCACGGAATAAACATAAGGGAATACGGAAGCGGAAACGCCGGAGCCACAAACATTCTCAGAGTGCTGGGCCCGAAAGCCGCACTTCCGGTCTTTGTGTTCGACTTCCTGAAGGGACTGCTTGCCGTGCTTCTCGCCGGCTTCACCGCTCTCGATCCCGTCGAAAATCCCGAACTCCGTACAGCCTACGAAATTGTGCTGGGCGCCTGCGCGGTGACGGGACATATATTTCCTGTCTTCGCCTCGTTCAGGGGAGGAAAGGGAGTAGCCACCATCGCGGGCGTGATTGCAGCGATAGCGCCCGCCCCCATGCTGCTGTCGCTGTCGGTCTTTGTGGCTGTTCTCGCGGCTACGCACTACGTTTCGCTGGCGTCGGTTTCGGCGGCGGTATCCTTTCCGCTGTTCGTGATTCTGCTTTTCGGCATAGCGCTGAAACCCGACACCACGGGCAGCACGCTCAAAATATTCAGTCTGGCAGCATCGCTGATGATAGTGCTCACGCATCGCAAAAATATTCGCCGACTGAGAAACGGTTCGGAAAACAAAATCTCCTTCAAAAGAAAACGCGATGCGGAAAATCGCGCCTGACAATTTGTCACGAATCCCCGCAATTTGTCACAATAAAGAACCCTGGCAACCCTTTTGCAAGCGTAGTTCCGTAGATTTGTGAGTTCAGTTTAATAAAACAAACGAAAACATGGAAGAAAACAGACAAAATTATCAGGAACAGGAAGAAATTACGACCGATGCGAACCCCCCGGCAAACGAAACCGCCGAACAGCTGGCTGAATTGCAGGACAAGTACCTGCGCCTCTCGGCAGAGTTCGACAACTATCGCAAGCGCACTCTCCGCGAACGGATAGAACTCGTCAAAACCGCCGGCGAAGACATGCTTAAGGACATGCTTCCCGTGCTCGACGATTTCGACCGCGCCATACACACCCTGAACGCCTCCGCATCGCTCGACGCCCTCGCGGAAGGCACGAAATTAATTCACCACAAAATGAAATCAATCATGGAAAGTCGAGGACTGAAGGAAATATGCCCCGAAGGGCAGGACTTCGACCCCGACCTGCACGAAGCAATAGCCAAAATTCCAGCAGAGGACAAAGCCGGCAAAATCGTCGATGTGGTGCAGAAAGGATATTCACTTAACGACAAAATAATTCGCCATCCCAAAGTGGTTGTCGGCGAATAAACAATTACAAATGGCTAAAAGAGATTTTTACGAGGTGCTGGGAGTGGCGAAAAACGCTTCTTCCGACGAAATTAAAAAGGCTTACAGACAGCTCGCCCTAAAGTACCATCCCGACAAGAACCCGGGCGACAAGGACGCCGAAGATAAATTCAAGGAGGCGGCGGAAGCCTACGACGTGTTGAGCAATCCCGACAAACGGGCAAACTACGACAAGTTCGGACACAGCGCCCCCGGCGGATTCGGCAGCGGCGGCGGCGGATTCAACATGGAAGACATCTTCTCCCGCTTCGGCGACGTGTTCGGAGGTCATTTCGCCGGCTTCGGAGGCTTCTCCGGATTCTCCGGCGGAGGAGGACAGCGCGATCGTCCCCGACGTCGAGGCTCCGACGCCCGAATCAAAGTAAAGGTGGATTTGAAAGACATTGCCGGCGGAGTGGAAAAACGACTGAAAGTTCCCCTCCTCTGCAAATGCGACGTCTGCGGCGGAACCGGCGCAAAAGACCCGTCGAGCTTCTCCGCCTGCAACACCTGTAAAGGCTCCGGCTACGTTACCCGGATAACCAATACGATTCTCGGCGCAATGCAAAGCACCTCCGTATGCCCCGAATGTCAGGGCGAAGGCTCGAAAATCACCGACTTGTGCACCGCCTGCCACGGCGAAGGCACCGTCAGAAGAGAAGAATCCATAGTGTTCAGATTACCCCCCGGCGTGGGCGAAGGCATGCAACTCAATATCCCCGGCAAAGGCAACGCCGCCCGACGCGGAGGCATCAGCGGCGACCTGCTGGTGGTTATCAGCGAAGAACCCCACGAAGAACTCGCAAGAGACGAAAACGATCTGATCTATTCGCTCTATATCAGTCTCCCGCAGGCAGCTCTCGGCGCTTCGGCCGAAATCCCGACCGTCACCGGCAAAGCCAAAATCAAGATAGAACCCGGAACTCAATCCGGAAAAGTACTCAGACTGAAAGGCAAGGGGCTGCCCGACATCAACGGCTACGGAACAGGCGACCTGCTAGTTTATATCACCGTCTGGACACCTCAAAAACTCTCGAAGGAAGAAGAGAAAATGATGAAAACCCTTTTGAACTCGGACAACTTCAAACCCAATCCCTCGAAACAGGACAAAAACTTCTTCGAGAAAATGAAAAACATACTCCGATGAAAAACCCGATAAAGTCCGCATGATCGACACCCACGCCCATCTGTACGACAAAGCGTTCGACGACGACCGCGACGAAATGCTCCGCCGCGCCCTCGATAACGGAATCGACCGGATCGTAGTGCCCCCCACCGATTCGGAAAGCTATGCGCGCGCTTTGAACCTCTGCGCAAAGCGTCCCGATATGTGTTTCCTCGCCGCCGGTCTGCACCCGACTTCAGTGAAGGAAAACCACGAAGAAGAACTCTCATTCGTCGAACAGCAGCTGAGCGAAAGAAAACATATAGCCGTAGGCGAAACAGGCATCGACTGTTACTGGTCGCTCGAATATCTCGACCGGCAGCGCGACGCCTTCGCAAAACAACTGAAACTCGCCGAACGCCACAGCCTCCCCGTGATAATCCATTCGCGCAACGCTTTCAGCGAAATCTTCCCCATCCTCGACCGACTGCACAACCCGAAAATCAAAGGCGTATTCCACGCCTTTTCAGGCAGCCGCCAAGACTATTTCCGAATCAAAGGCTACGAAACATTCAAAATAGGCGTCGGAGGTCCGGTCACTTTCAAAAACAGCACCCTGCCCGAAGTGCTCAAAGAAGTTCCCGTTGCCGACATGCTCACCGAAACCGATGCCCCATACCTGACCCCACATCCGTTTCGCGGCAAACGCAACGAGAGCTGCCGCATTCCGCTGATAGTCGAAAAAATCGCGGAAATAAAACAGCTCTCCTTCCAGTCGGTAGCGGAAACAACCGCCGAAACCGCCCGAAATCTTTTCGGAATATGAAACACGAAACTTAATTCTATTCATATTTACTGTTGTAAATATATCGCGCGCTTTCGGTCTGTGTCTGAAAACGCGCTTTTTTATAAGCCGCTTATACTATAATTTATTAATTACAGTCATGAATAAATTGAACGCAGTTGTCGAAAAAGGGAGCGATGGTTTTTATTCTATCTATATCCCCGAAATACCCGGACTTTACGGAACCGGCAAAACGGAGACGGAAGCAAAGGAAAGCCTTTATCAGTGGTTAGTGGTTAGTGGTTAGTGGTTAGTGCCTTTCGGACGGGTGGAGTTAGACGGAGACACTGCGCCGACAGGCACTAACCACTAACCACTAACCACTAACCACTTCGGCAGATTATTTTCGCGACAGTATCATTTTGCGATAAGATTTTCATAAAATGGTATGTATTAGACGTAAGATGTTATCTGCCCGGAGTTCCGAATCTCAATTACGAGCGACCGTACATCGCGAATTTAAAGCGAGACATCGCGTTTTTGTGAGCGAGACATCGCATTTTTAAGAGGTAGACATCGCATTTTGTGATCGAGACATCGCATTTTAAAAGGTAGACATCGCGTTTTAAAAGGTCGGAATTTCTGACCTGAAAAATCCATATACATATAAAACGTGGAAATAGTCGATAGGCATGAGGAAAACAAAATGGCAAGGTTTTAGGGATGTGTTAGAAATAACTTAGTAAGTGTTACGAGATAAATTGACGGTTTTTTCACCGCATAGCGGTGTTTTTTTACCGCAAAGGGCGCAAGGGCTTCGCAGAGGGCGCAAAGGCTTCGCGTCCTTTGCAAAGCCC
>JAITHX010000077.1 GCA_031279735.1 Prevotellaceae bacterium | reverse complement strand
TCAGCTGCGAACCGATAAGAATCCCGCCGACCAAAGTCATCACAAATACCAGTGCCGGCACGATAATCTCCTCCGAATTGTAAATCAGTACGCCCGACATTGAAGGCAAAGTCAGTCCGGCAACCCACGTCAAAATTTTGTTTATTCCTTTCATTTTACTATTTATTTAATTTACGATTGAATTTACGATTGAACTTATTCCGTCTTTTTGAATTCGATTCTCACAAACTTGAATCCGAGCGAACGAAAGAAGGAATCGAAGAACAGCGCGGCATTAGTTTTCGTCTGCTCCAGAATGCCGGTCTGCATCACCGTAGTCGCAATTTGCCGCTCAGCCGCCCGATATGCGTCGTCAACGATTTGCGCTCCCGACATGAAAACGTTTTTCGTTCCATAGACCCTCGATTTCTCGTGATTTATCCTACAGTAGGCGAGTTCCGGCTGCGGGAGAACTATGCTCAGCTCTCCGTTGCCCGGAAGCACAATGTCCTCCGGCGCGACTTTCGTCATGTCTATGCATCCTGCGGCTTCGCACTGAACGATAAGCAGCGCCGACACGTCGGGCATCCACCGGTTGACTATCTTGTGCTCCACAACATCCTGCACCGTATATTTCACAAGTTCCAGCTTGCCGATAGCCTCAATCCTTTCAACTATCGAACTGTGTATCGTTTCCGTTCTCGTTTCGTTGAGGAAGCCTCTCAGAAGCCAGCCGCAGACAAGCAGAAGCACGATAACCGTCGCCGCTAGAGTGAAATTTAGTTTCGTTCCGAATTTCATTTCAACAATGTTAAAAAAAACGCAGACAAAAATACGACACATTTTCGAGCCGACAAAATGCTTCGGGAATTAAGAATTAAGAATTGCCCTTCGGAAATTAAGAAGTAAGAATTAAGAATTAAGAATTGCCCTTCGGAAATTAAGAATTAAGAATTAAGAATTAAGAATTGCCTGACGGACGCGGGGAGAGCTTAGGAATTAAGAATTAAAAATTATGGTTCTACTGGGAATTGTGTGGAAAAATCTTGCGTGTTTTTTCACCGCGTTGCGGTGTTTTTATAACGCAAGGGGCGCAGAGGCTTCGCAAAGGGCGCAAGGGCTTCGCGTCCTTTGCGAAGAGCGCCGGCTGTCGGTCTTGATCAGCAACCTCCAGCGACTTTGCGCAAAGGACGCGAAGCCTCTGCGCCCCTTGCGAATCCTTTGCGTCCTCTGCGGTGAAAAAACACCGCAACGCGGTGAATAACCGCACAATCCCTATAATAAGGGAATAAGGGTGAACGTATGCTGTCCGGATGCCACTAAGGGAGCTTTGAAAAATAAGGGTTTTATGGCTTTTCCACATAATTCCCGGCAGAACCATAAAAAAAATCCTTCATCAGAGACGAAGGATCATTGAATAACAAAAAATGAAAAAACAAACTTTACGATATATCTTTACAGCCTGCAATCCGAACTTGTCGAATTTGCGTCAGCCAGCCGACGACTAAGGGATGTGTTAGAAATAACTTAGCACACAGATGAGACGAATTCGACAGATTTACGCGGATTCAAAACCGCGTAAATCTGCGTCATCTGCGTCATCTGTGTGCTAAAAAACCGAACTGCATCCCTTATAAGCTATTTCTAACACATCCCTATGATAACGCCGCTATCGCCGACCCTATCAGATTTGCGTCGTTCAGGCGACTGATGAAAACATGAACATGTTCAAGTCCGAAGGACTTAAGGAAGAGGTCGAGACTGTCCGCGACGATTTTGTTGTAGTCGTCGCCGTTACTGTCGGTACTCCAGAAGAGAGAGCCGTCGGCGGCGAGACAGATGTTTTTCACCGAACTGTCGTACGATTTATTTTTTTCGTCGCAGGAAGTCAGAGTCAGAATCAGTCCCGCGAGCGAAGCCGCCACAAGTTTTGCGGAGCGGAGATAGATGGCGCGGGCGGCATCCACATATTCGTCCTTGTAGATGGCGGGATAATTCATAAGATTGGTGAGTTTCTCGCCGTCGAACTTTTTTTCTATTTTGATCGACGGGAAAGCGTTTTCGAAGATGCTGCCCAGATAGCCGCCGGAGATAGCTTTCTCGAACAGCTGTTTTCCGAGCTGCTGCGATTTTCCGTCAACCCGCTGGTCTGTTTCCGTGAGATAGAGGTTTCGGGAGCCTGTGGCGGGCATCAGGTTTCCGGATTCGAGATTTACGGGAATCAGGTCGCCGCCGTTGTATTCCCTGTGCAGTTTGGCAATCTTATCCTTGTGGATAAGCGAAGCCATGTTGGTGCCGGTACCCACTATCAGTCCTATATAATTGTCGTAACCCGGCTGTGCGAGTCCGGCGAAGAGGCAGGCGATAGTGTCGTTCACCACTTTCACGGTTTTGAAGCGCGTTCTTTCGCGAACGCCGTCGCAGTCGTTGAGATATTTCAGCAGCGGTTCGCCCACGAGCTTGTCGATCATTTCGGGAATGTCTATTTCCTTGGTCCATACGAGCAGGGTGGCGTCGCCCTCGATGGTGGACTTTGCGGGATAGGAAAAACAGTAGCCGATGTGCGTCATGCTTTCGTCGAGGTATTTCAGTCGGGCTACGAGGTCTGCCATCTCTGCAAACAGATCGTTCTGCGAGAATCCGGCAGTTTCGACGCGCGAAAGCGGTTTCTTCAAGCTTTCGAGAACTGCGGGAGCCTTTCCCTTGGCGAACTCTACTGTTGCAGCCCTGAAATTCGTGCCGCCCCAATCCAGAGCGAGCACTTTGCCCTCGAAATCCTTTCCGGGATTGATATAAGTGGGCAGGCAGGCTATTTCCGTGCCGTCCTTCGTTAGTCCCGTTTCGATTTTAGTCTTCAAATCTCTTGCAATTTCTTTGTATTGCTCGATATTCAAGTCAAATATATTTTTTTCCATACGATTAATAATTTATTGATTCATTGGGATTGTTCGTTCATTCGGGTCGAGGCGCGATGAAGGGCGTTTTCAGTTTTATGTTGTTGTCGCGAGTTATTTCAAGCTCCTCGAACAGGATGGATTCCGGCACGATATAGGTGACTATGGCGCCGAAAGCGGTGGTGTTGTAGAAATATTCGCGGTTCGACGCTCCGAGCACCCGCTTGAACGATTTGAGATTAAGGTCCTGCAAAACGGCGCCCCGAACAAGTTCTTCGCTGCCGTCGGCAACGCGCACTCTGTATATCTCGAAAGGCTGTCCTCTGAATCCGCGCACGATGTAGGCATAATCGAGGTCTTCCTCTCTGGCGGCGTCCAGCAGTTTCTGCTTCATTGCCGAAGGGTCGAAAGTATGATTCGAGGAGAGCAGAATGTTTCCGGGCATGATGCTGCTGTTGTAGTAGGAGAAATTCATCCGGCGGTGACCGTTGCTGCGGGGGAATTTCTTGCTTGGCGTTCTGCCGTTGAGCATATTTCTCAACACTCCGTTTTCAATCAGCACGAGTTCCTTGTCGGGCGCCACGCCTTCGGCATCAACAGGATAGTAGCCGTCGAGCCGCCTGCCCCCGTAAAACTCGGTTCCCGAAAGAGATTTCACTGTAAGGCTGCGCGAAACAAGTTTTTTGTTCTTCATCATTTCGGTATTGTTGCCCCCGTTTTCGGTGAGAGGCTTGCGCGCGACAAAGAGTTTGGAAATTTGCGACTGAAACACTTCCGGCACGGCTTGCCCTTCGAACATCACCGGACCGCTGTAAGCGTCGTCGAGCATCGGCGCCTTGCGGAGGTCGAGCAATTTGCGCGCAACGACTTCGCAAGTGTCCTTAAAAGCCGCCAGCGAAGGCATCTGTTCAAAAGCAGTATGTTCAAAATACAGGTCGCGGCTCAGTTCCTGTCCGTCGTCGGTCATGGCAAACAGATTCAGATGAATCTGATAATATGGCGAAGGGACTATGAACTCGGTTTTTTCCGTGCTGTAGAAATAGGAGGTGGCATTGCGAATGAAGACGCTGACGGAGGAACGGAGTATTTCGGGATATTTTTTCAGCACTTCCGACGACTTCTTGGCGTAATCCTCCCAGTAGTCCTTGTCGAGGTTCATCTTTGCCGGTTCGAGAATCAGAGTTTTCGGGGCTGCCGAATCGAAATCGGGCAGGTCGAGATCCTCTCGGTCTATATTCTGTTGAGCGACGGCGG
The DNA here is from genome assembly GCA_031279735.1 of Prevotellaceae bacterium. GTDB lineage: Bacteria > Bacteroidota > Bacteroidia > Bacteroidales > UBA932 > JAIRLF01. Next base: position 3,527 of record JAITHX010000077.1, on the reverse strand, counting down.
CAAGTTTCGCCTCGTAGTTTTCGGCGGCGGTTTTATAGATTCCGTCCAGGTCAGCCCAGATTGAACGGGCTATGCCTTCGGGCGAATCGTCTATGCTCACGTTTCGCGGATAGAAATAATTCTGACCGAAATTAATATTGTTGCGCTTATAGTTGCCCGTCAGCAGGAAAGGTATTCCGCCCCGATTGCGGAACGACAGCGAACGCGACAGCGAACCCAGCGTGGCGGAAATGTTCAGATGTTCGGCGTCTATCACCGTGTAGGAGATAAAGAAAGGCGAACGCAGCCTGTCGATTTTCAGTCCTGTCCTATTGCGTTCCACTTCTTTTTTCATGGCTGCAACGATCAGGTTGTCCTGCGCGCCGGTCGAGCTCGCGCACAGAAGGAAAAGCATGGAGGCGAGGAAATGCGCCGTATATGTTTTCATTGTATTCTTGTTTGTATTCATGTTTGCGGGGAGGTGATTGTAAATTGTCATGGTCTTTCCAGAATGGGGGGCTGAGTTTGCGATTTCGATTTCTTTTGTGTCTCTATCATTTTTATGAACAGCGTGGGCGAAATGCAGGAAACGGGCAGCGAACCCGATTCGGCTCCGCAGGCTCCGTTGAACGCTCCGTGGTCGTCGCCGCAGGCTGCAACCTGCGAAAATATCGACAGGGGCGTGCCCAGCAAATCAACGCCCCGCACGAGTTCGTCGGGACGTCCGTCGGCATAAATTCTATAAACTATCAGCGGGGCGACGTTGAAAGCGTTGGGCATGTATCGACCTGTGGTGGTGAATCCTCCCGACACCTTGTCGAAAAGATAGCCGTAGGATTTGTTTTCGCTTTCGACCTGTTCGAGCAGCAGTGCGCGCAGTTCGCTTCCGGTTTTCGGGGCGTCGGATTCGATAAACATGTTCGACTGCCGCGTCACGTTGTCGAGAGTGATAACCGCCCGCCCGTGTCCGTTCGACTTCGGGAACCCGTCTATCGGAGTGCGACTCATGAGAAAGGATTTCAATATTCCGTTTTTGACCACCTCGACGCGCCGGCCGCGGATGCCCTCGTCGTCGAACACATAGCTTCCGTTGAGCGGTATTCCCTTGTACTTTTTGAGCTGCGGGTCGAAAACAACGGATATGTCGCGAGGCAGAACATATTCGCCGATTTTTTTCTTGAAAGTCTGAGCGTCGGCTTCCTGTTTCAGGCGCGCGCCTTCGATGCGGTGTCCGAATATTTCGTGAAAAAACACGCCGGCGGCTTCGGCAGTCATCAGCGCCGGACCCGAATAGGATTCGGCAACAGGCGCCTTGCGCAGAGCGGAGATCATCCGGCTCATCTCTTCGGCATCCTTCATTATTTCGTCGTCGGAAGGCAAGTCGCGGATGTCGGATGCGGTATAGCTTTTGTAGAGCGGCAGTTGCATTCCGTCGTCCGCCGTAGTCGAAGCGTTGACGAAGAGACGGAAAGCGCAGGCGTTTTCGGCAACTTCGGCGCCGTCGGTATCGACAAAGTATTTTCGCGTGATTTCAACGGTGAGAGCAGATGTTCCGTCGTACACATCCTTGTTTGCGCTGAACACGTCGCTATAGTGTTTCAGTTTCCTTTCCCATTCGGCGGCATCGAAACCGATATCCTTAAAGGAACCGACAGGCTTTTCAAAATACTTTTCGGGCGATTCTCTGGAAAAATCGTCCGACTTGTCCTCCGAAGCCACCTTGACGGCAACGTTCGCCTTTACGTTTTCAAACTGCTTCACGGCATCCTTATATTGTATGTCGGTGTTTCGCCACAGAGTGTTTTTGATGGCTGTTTCATTGTCGTCGAGAGGCAGCTCGTTGTCCTGACCGTAACCCCGCCGCCCTCCGAAAGAGCCTTTCAGTTCGCGCGTATTGTCCATTTCATGGCTTCCGACCCTGATATCGGCATTGTAGAGCCGCTGTCGTCGCGGCACGCTGTAGAGCAGATTGCCGAAGGAAGCCGAAATATTGTGAGTCTGGATATCCTGAACCCTGTAGGCGAGATAATACGCCGGAACCGGACGATCTTTAAGCGGAGCGAAATTTCTGTTGATTTCGCTTTTCAGGATATTCGTGAGATTATCCCTCGAAAACGTTATCTGCGCAAGTGAAGCAAATAACAGCAGCAATATTACTTTTTTCATATAAAAAAACCATTAATATCAATGTCTTTCGGCTACTGATAATTATAAGGAATCATCCTAACCGGGCGTAAAGTTAGATATTTTATATGAATTTGCCGTGAATCCCGTTGCTGAAAATCGCCCAAAAATCGTTGCCCTTGCAGGAAAATCGAGGCGCGGGAATTTTGGCTTCAACACACAGATTTCTCATTTTGTCCATGCCGCGTCCCCACGATTCAACATAACCGCTTCGGAAGAAAGCGGTTGCAATATCCGGATTGCGAGGCTGCGAGGAATGTTTGTCGAGCAAGTCCTCGACCGTCCAGTTTTCGGGCAGGCGTCCGTAGTTCCAAATCATAATCTTATCGGCATACACGCTGATTTGAATCGGGTAAGGACCGGAATAATCCTTGTGCGCAACGGCATTGAGCAGCGCCTCGCGCAGAGCGTCCTTCGGATATTCGTAAGTTTCAACCCGCGTAAGTCCTTCGTATGAAATCAGCGCCCGAGTGTATTTCGTCAGCAGAAGATCCATTGTTTTTTCGACCTGTTCAAACAAATTTCCGTGTATTTCGTCCTGAAACAGCAAATCGCTGTCGGTGCGAAAAAAGCCGATTTTAATATACGCGCCCGATACAAATTTTTCAGGATCGGGATGAAAAAGCATAACGGCAGCTCTGCTCAATTTGTCTCCATTCACAAATTTCAAATTTTCAAGCACCTGTAAAGGCGTATCATTCCGGCAGTCCGCATCAATGCGTCCGCTTTTGATCCCTTTTTCCTTGAAAAAAGTAAAAGTATCGCTTTTCAAATCCTCCGCCCGAACCGTCGGAACAGGAACGCTGTCCCATTTCTTGCCGAGACGCTCCAATTTGTCAGGGATTTTCTCCGTCAAATCTTTGTAATCGGCAACGCCAACCACATTTCCGCTGTCGTTTTTGCCAATGTAGATTTTGCCGCCCTGCGCGTTGGCAAAGCCGCAAATCCAGTCAAGATAATCTTCGTGCCAGCTGCTTTTGTATTCTATGTTTTGTGACTCCGACATATTTTCGCCATTTAATTTAATCAAATCAATTTTTTCCAACAATTGAGATGCAAAGATAAGCAATAGTTTTTAGGGTACGGGGTATTATAGGGTATGGGGTGGGGTGCCAAAATCCCGTATCAATCATAAAAATCTTCATCCCGAATTTTGGACATCCAGCCCCATGCCCCATATCCCGTAATATACCGGCGAAGCCTTCGTGTTTCTTCGCGCCTTCTTCGTGTTTCTTCTTGTTTCTTCGTGTAATAAACATGCAGCAAAAATATTATTACACGAAGAAGACGCGAAGAAACACGAAGGCTTCGCCAGTATATTATGGGGTATAGGGTATGGGGTATAGGGTGCTTCGCCGGATGGC
>JAITHX010000193.1 GCA_031279735.1 Prevotellaceae bacterium | reverse complement strand
ATAACCGCACAATCCTTTAACAAGGGAATAAGGGTGAATATATGCTGTCCGGAGTCCGCTAAGGGAGCTTTGAAAAATAAGGGTTTTATGGCTTTTCCACACAATTCCCAGTAGAACCTTAGTTTTTAGTGGTTAGTGGTTAGAGCCTTCGGAATTGGTCTGGGCGGGTTGTCGTCTGGGCTATTTCGGTCGATTTCGGTCGTACGAAACCGACCGAAACCGACCGAACGACAACCCGCCCAAGCCAATTCCGAAGGCTCTAACCGCTAACCGCTAAAAAATCGCCTTGTATTTTGGATGCCTCGCCCTATATCCCGTAAAACATAATAATTGACCGTCAACCCTTTGTTATAGTTTTCTTAATTTTAAGAAAATTTTTATTTGTCGGCTTACTGTTTTTTTATATTTTCGCACTCCGTAAAGTCAAAGAAAAAGGAATATAAATTATTAATAAATAAATTATTATGTACTGGACACTTGAATTAGCTTCCAAATTGGAAGACGCTCCCTGGTCAGCCAACAAGGACGAACTGATAGACTTCGCCGTCCGTTCGGGGGCACCTATGGAAGTGATAGAAAACCTTCAGGAACTGGAGGACGACGGCGAAATCTATGAATGTATAGAGGACATCTGGCCCGATTATCCGAGCAAGGATGATTTTCTGTATTACGAGGATGAATAAAAATATTAATAAATAGATCATTATGTACTGGACACTCGAATTAGCTTCCAAACTGGAAGACGCTCCGTGGCCCGCAACCAAGGATGAACTGATAGACTTCGCCGTCCGTTCGGGCGCGCCCATGGAAGTCATAGAAAATCTTCAGGAACTGGAGGACGACGGCGAAATCTATGAAAGCATAGAGGACATTTGGCCCGATTATCCGAGCAAGGAGGATTTCTTTTTTAACGAAGACGAATATTAACCCCTTGCCCCAATGAAACGGATCATAAACACGGATAAGGCGCCCAAAGCGGCGGGACCCTACAGTCAGGCGGTAGAAATCAACGGCACTCTCTACGTTTCGGGACAGCTTCCGCTGAATCCCGAAACGGGAAAGTTCGTGAGCGACGACATCAGGGAACAGACGGAACAGGTGTTGAAAAACACGGAAAACATTCTAAAGGCAGCCGGATATTCCCTCGCCGACGTGGTGAAATCGACGGTGCTGCTGAAGGACATCGGCGACTTTGCCGCAATGAACGAGGTTTACGCAGGGGTTTACACCGAAAATCAGCCTGCGAGAGTCGCCTTTCAGGTTGCCGCTCTTCCCATGGGCGCTTTGGTGGAAATAGAAACGATTGCAGCGAAATAATTGACGTATCGTATCCTGCATCGCGAGGCTCTGCCTTCGACCAACACCGAAGCGTCGATAGCGGCGGCGGAAGGCGCGCCGGAAGGAACGGTTGTATCGTGTCGCGAACAGACCGCCGGACGGGGACAGCGCAACAGCAAATGGATGAGCAATGCGGGCGACAATGTCACCGCATCGCTCATTTTGCGTCCTCCGATAAAAGCGAAAAGTATCTTTATGCTTTCGAAGGCGTTTTCGCTTGCGGTTGCTGAAACCCTGAACGGCTACGGTATCGATGCCTCCATAAAGTGGCCAAACGACATTTACGCGGGATCGCGCAAAATCGCCGGCATACTGACGGAGCATTGTTTTCGGGGAGACGAACCGAATTATTCGGTGATCGGACTGGGACTCAACGTAAGACAAATCGATTTTCCGCCCATGGACACCGTTCCGACTTCCATTGCCGCGGAAACGGGCGTGTTCAGAGAACCGGACGAAGTGCTGTTGTCCGTCCTTGAATGCTTTTCGCCTTTGTACGGTCAGTTATGCTCAGCTTCTTTCCGGTCGGTTAACGAAAGATACATGAAGAAACTCTTTCGACGCGACGGCTTTTTCCTCTATAAGCGACCGAACGGAGAAATCTTCGAAGCGGAAATAACGAACGTCGCCGATTCGGGCGAACTCTTTCTGCGCCAAGCGAACGGAAAGACGGAATCTTTTCTGTTCAAGGAAATAGAATTCAATTATGAATTATGAATTATGAATTATGAATTATGAATTGCCTGCGGACGCGGGGAGAATGGGTGCATTTCAATTTGTCGCTTTTTGTCTGAATCAGGATTTTCAGAATTTAAGGATTCACAAGATTCTGCGGCGGCAAACATCAAACAAACATGAAGATTATCGCCGCAGAATCTTGTGAATCCTTAAATCCTGAAAATCCTGATTCAGACAAAAAGCGACATCTGAATTGCACCGGGGAGAATTATGAACCGTCCGACTTTCCGTCAGGCAATTCATAATTCATAATTCATAATTCATAATTCTTATAATTCTTATAATTCTCCCTGCGTCCGTCAGGCAATTCATAATTCATAATTTATAATTCATAATTCTTATAATTCTCCCCGCGTCCGCAGGCAATTCATAATTCATAATTCATAATTCATAATTGTTTTTTCAGCGTTTCGCAAGTTTCTTCGATTTGGGATTCGGAGACGATGAGCGGCGGGGAGATGCGAAACGAGGTATTGTTGAAAAGAAACCAGTCGGTTACGATACCGTTTCGATAGGCATTTTCGATGAATTTCGACAGTCGTTCCGGCGTTCCGAGTTCTACGGCTATCAGCAGTCCTTCGCCGCGTATTTCCTCGACGGCGGCATCCTTCAGCAGATTGCGAAACATCGCTCCCTTGCGTTCCACTCCGTCGATCAGTTTTTCGGACAGCAGCACGTCGAGCGCCGCCAGACCCGCCGCGCAGGAAACCGGATGTCCGCCGAAAGTGGTGATGTGTCCGAGAGCGGGGTTGCTTTGCAGCGAATCCATTATTTCCTTCGACGAGATGAAGGCGCCGACGGGCATTCCTCCGCCCATTCCTTTGGCAACGGTCATGATGTCGGGAACAACTCCGTAGCGTTCCGACGCGAACATGGCGCCCAGACGTCCGAATCCGGTTTGCACTTCGTCGAATATCAGCAAGGCGCCGGTTTCGCGGCATCGATCTCTCAACGCTTGCAAGTAGCCTTCGGCGGGAAGCCTGACGCCCGCTTCGCCCTGCACGGCTTCGGCAACGACGCAGGCAGTGCGGGAACTGACGGCGGACAGGGCGTCGAAGTCGTTGAATCCGATGTAGCGCACTTCGGGCAGCAGGGGGCGGAAGGGGGTTTTGAAATACTCGTCGCTCATGAGACTGAGAGAGCCGAGAGTGCTGCCGTGATACGCTCCGGCACATGCGATTATCTCCGTTCTACCGGTGTAGCGCCGCGCAAGTTTCACTGCGCCTTCGTTAGCTTCGCTTCCGGAGTTGACGAAAAAGACGCTCGACAGACTGTCGGGCAGCAGGGAGGCTATCCTGCCTGCGAAAAGCGCCTGCGGCGCCTGAACGAACTCGCCGTACACCATAAGATGCATGTATTTGCCGGCCTGCTCGGCGACAGCCTTAACCACTGCGGGATGACAGTGCCCCACGCTGCTCACCGAAACACCGGCAATAAGATCGGTGTAGCGTTTGCCGTCGGTTCCGTACATGTAAATGCCTTCGGCTCTTTCTATCTCTATGCCGGCAGGGTTGGGCGACGTCTGCCCCTGATGCCTTAAAAATAATTGTCTTAAAGTCATATCGTACAATGCAGGCTATCGTACAACGACCTTATAGCCTTCGGCTGCGAGACATTCGGCAATTTTATCTCTGAAATCGCCTTGCACAAGTATTTCGCCGTCTTTGACGCTGCCGCCCGCGCCGCATTTTGTTTTCAGCAGTTTGCCGAGAGTTTTCAGGTCTTCCGCCGAACCGGCGAAGCCTTCCACAAGCGTGACTTTCTTTCCGCCGCGCTGTTTCTTGTCGATGCGCACTGTCAGACGCTGTTTTGAAGGCGGGGGCGTTTCCGCCCCCGGTTTCATTTCGTATTCAAAGTCAGGATTGGTCGAATAGACTATGTTTAAGCGATCTCTCCAGTCATGCCGTTCCATGTTGCCTTTCCGTTTTATTTTTATTCGACCAGTTTTTTGTATTTGATGCGGTGGGGCGTGCTGTCGCCCAGTCGTCTTTTCTTGTTTTCTTCGTATTCGCTGTAGCCTCCCTCGAAGAAGTGGACGTAGGAATCGCCCTCAAATGCGAGTATGTGGGTGGCGATGCGGTCGAGAAACCAGCGGTCGTGCGAGATAACCACGGCGCAGCCCGCAAAGTTTTCCAATCCTTCTTCCAGTGCGCGCAGAGTGTTCACGTCGATGTCGTTGGTGGGTTCGTCGAGCAGCAGGACGTTGCCTTCGTCCTTGAGAGTGAGCGCGAGGTGGAGTCTGTTTCTTTCGCCGCCCGACAGGACGCCGGCTTTCTTTTCCTGGTCGGCACCGCTGAAATTGAAGCGGGAGACGTAGGCGCGGGCGTTGAGTTCGCGGTTGCCGAGGCGGACATATTCGCTGTTGTCGGAAATGATTTCGTAAACCGTTTTGTCGGGGGCTATGGATTTATGCTGCTGGTCGATGTAAACCGCCTTCACCGTTTCGCCCACGACGAACGATCCTTCGTCGGGCGATTCCATTCCCATTATCAGTCTGAATAGAGTGGTTTTGCCTGCGCCGTTGGGTCCGATGACGCCCACAATGCCGGCGGGAGGGAGTTTGAAGCTGAGGTTTTCAAACAGCACTCTGCCGTCGTAGGATTTTTTCACGTTCGCGGCTTCGATCACGGTATTGCCCAGACGCGGACCGTTGGGGATGAATATTTCGAGCCGTTCTTCCTTTTGTTTGCTGTCCTCGCCAGCCATTTTCTCGTAGGCGTAGAGACGGGCTTTCGACTTGGCGTGTCGCGCTTTGGGCGACATTCGCACCCATTCGAGTTCGCGTTCGAGAGTTTTGCGGCGTTTGCTTTCCTGTTTTTCTTCCTGTTCCAGACGTTTGGCTTTCTGTTCGAGCCATGAGGAATAGTTGCCCTTCCACGGTATTCCTTCGCCTCGGTCGAGTTCGAGTATCCATCCGGCAACGTTGTCGAGGAAATAGCGGTCGTGAGTGACGGCAATCACCGTTCCGCGATACTGTTGGAGATGCATTTCGAGCCATTGTATGGATTCGGCATCGAGATGATTGGTGGGTTCGTCGAGCAGGAGGACGTCGGGTTCGCGCAGCAGGAGACGGCAGAGCGCCACACGCCGGCGTTCGCCGCCGGAGAGCGTCCCCACAATACGGTTTTCGTCGGGACAGCGCAGCGCGTCCATCGCCCGTTCCAGCTTGCTGTCTATTTCCCATCCTCCCGAAGAGTCTATCAGTTCGGTCAGTTCGCCCTGACGTTCCATGAGGGCGTTCATCTCGTCGTCGCTCATTTCTTCGGCGAAACGGGCATTGACTTCTTCGTATTCCTTCAGCATTTCCACGACTTCGCGCACTCCATCCTGTACGATTTCCTTCACCGTCTTGCTGTCGTCGAGCGCGGGTTCCTGTTCGAGGTACCCGACAGTGTATCCTTCGGAAAACACGACTTCACCCTGTATGTTTCTGTCGATTCCGGCAATTATCTTAAGCAAGCTGGATTTTCCGGAACCGTTGAGTCCTATGATTCCTATCTTCGCTCCGTAGAAGAACGACAGATAAATATCCTTTAACACTTGCTTTTGCGGCGGGTAAATCTTATTTACTCCGACCATCGAAAAAATAATCTTTTCTTCTGCCATTAAATTGTCACATTAAATTTCAGGGCGCAAAAGTAATGAAAAGTTTAGGGATTAGTGGTTAGTGGTTAGTGGTTAGTGGTTAGTGGTTAGTGGTTAGTGGTTAGTGGTTAGTGGTTAGTGCCTGCCGGACGGGTGGAGGGAAACGGAGATACTGAGCCGGCAGGCATTAACAATTAGCGGTTATACTTCCGTCGCGTTAAAATCGTGAGTTGAAAATAGAGGTTCTACTGGGAATTGTGTGGAAAAGTCATAAAACCCTTACTTTTCAAAGCACCCTTAGCAGCATCCTGACAGCATGTATTCACCCTTATTCCCTTATTAAGGGATTGTGCGGTTAT
>JAITHX010000146.1 GCA_031279735.1 Prevotellaceae bacterium | reverse complement strand
TTTTTTGCAAAACTGTTACTTGAAATGACCTGCGGACGGCGGGGAGAGCAGAGGAGTGTTCGGGAGATGGAAAAGATTGCGGGTCTTGCGGGCTTGATCCGCAACCTTCAATGACCGTCCGGCCGCAGGGAGCGTTCCGGCCGTCCATTCGTCCATTCGTCCAATCGTCCGTGTCCTGCCGTCTCGCTCGACTCCTGAACGCTCCCTGCGGCCGGACGGTCATTGCGGGCTTGACCCGCAATCTTTTCCATCTGCCGAACGCTCCCTCTCCGCACTGTTTTTGCGACAGTATCACTTTGCGATATGCTTTTTATAAAGCAGTATATATTAGACGTGAAGTATTTCCCACTACCGGAGTTCTGAAATTATGAATTAAGAATCGCCTGACGGACGCGGGGAGAATTATGAACCGTCCGACTTTCCGTCAGGCAATTCATAATTCATAATTTATAATTCATAATTCGTAAGGGATGTGTTCCCGATTCCCGATTCCTAATTTGTTTTTTACTACTTTTGCGCTCCGTAAAATAATGTTTTATAAAATTGCAACATGATTAAGATTACTTTCCCCGACGGGACTTCACGTGAATACGAACAAGGAACAACCGCGCTGGAGATTGCAGCCGGCATCAGTCCGAAACTTGCCGCCGATGCGCTCGCCGCCGGCGTCAACGGCGAAACTCGCGACCTGACGCGCCCCATACTCGAAGATGCCGAACTGAAACTCTACAAGTGGGACGACGAGGAGGGACGACGCACTTTCTGGCATTCTTCCTCGCATCTCATGGCGGAGGCTCTCGACGCGCTGTTCCCCGGCATAAAGTTCGGCATAGGTCCAAGCATCGAAAACGGCTTTTACTACGATGTTGATGCGGGCAGCAGAACTATCACCGACGCCGACCTCCGCAGCATAGAAGACAAGATGATGGAGTTCGCCCGCAAGCGCCAGTCCTTTGTCCGGCGCGACGTGAGCAAGGACGAGGCTCTCGCAACCTACCGGCGCAAGGGCGACGAATATAAAACCGAACTCATCGGCGACCTGAACGACGGCACCATCACGTTCTATACCAACGGCGGCTTCACCGACCTATGCCGCGGTCCGCATCTCCCCGACACCGAAGCTATCAAAGCCGTCCGGCTTACCGCCATAGCCGGCGCCTACTGGCGGGGCAACGAAAAGAACAAGATGCTGACACGCATCTACGGCATCACTTTCCCGAAAAAGAAGCTGCTCGACGAATATCTCCTGATGCTCGAAGAGGCGAAGAAACGCGACCACCGGAAAATCGGACGGGAACTCGAATTGTTCGCTTTCTCGACGCGCGTGGGTCAGGGCTTGCCGCTCTGGCTGCCGAGAGGCGCGGCGCTGCGCGAACGTCTCGAATCGTTCCTGCGCTCGCTCCAGAAAAGAAGCGGATACGAACAGGTCATCACTCCGCATATCGGACAGAAGGAACTCTATGTCGTTTCGGGGCATTATGCCAAATACGGCAAGGATTCGTTCCGCCCGATCTACACTCCGCAGGAAAACGAAGAGTTTCTGCTCAAACCGATGAACTGTCCCCACCATTGCGAGATCTACCGGAGCAAACCCCGCTCGTACCGCGATCTGCCCTTGCGTCTGGCGGAGTTCGGCACGGTGTATCGCTACGAACAGAGCGGCGAGCTGCACGGTTTGACCCGCGTGCGCGGCTTCACTCAGGACGATGCGCATATCTTCTGTCGCCCCGACCAGCTGAAGGACGAGTTCTGCAAGGTGATAGACATCGTTCTCTATATTTTCCGAATATTGAAGTTCGAGGACTATACCGCACAGGTTTCCCTGCGCGATCCGTCCGACGCGGAGAAATATATAGGCTCCGACGAAAACTGGGAGCGCGCCGAACGCGCCATCATCGAAGCGGCAGCCGAAAAGGGACTGAAAACGACCGTCGAAAAGGGAGAAGCCGCCTTCTACGGACCCAAACTCGACTTCATGGTGAAGGACGCGATAGGCAGAAAATGGCAGTTAGGCACGATTCAGGTGGACTACAATCTGCCGGAACGCTTTGAACTCGAATACACGGGCGCCGACGACCGCCGCCACCGTCCCGTGATGATCCACCGTGCCCCCTTCGGCTCGATGGAACGCTTCGTGGCAGTGCTGATAGAACATACGGGCGGAAAATTCCCGCTGTGGCTCGCGCCGGAACAGGCAGTGGTTCTGCCCCTCAGCGGAAAGTTCAACGACTGCGCCCGCCGCGTCGCCGCGTCGCTCAACGCCGCCGACGTGCGCTGCGCCATCGACGAACGCAACGAAACCATAGGCAAGCGCATCCGCGAAAACGAACTGAAACGCATCCCCTATCTTCTGATAGTGGGCGAAAAGGAGGAACAGTCGGGCACGGTAGCCGTTCGTCGCAGCGGCGAAGGCGACAGGGGCGCAATGTCCATTTCGGATTTTGCGGATATGATTCGCGCGGAAGCGGACGAAGAGACGGCGGCGAGAGAGATGTATTGAAAATAATTCGGGAATGTCGAATAAATAACACAGCGCACTTGCCATTCATCAAAAAAACATCTAATTTTGCACCCTGAATAATTAACATATTTAATATAGGATATAAAATGTCAAAAATTACAGTTATCGGAGCGGGCAACGTAGGCGCCACATGTGCCGACGTCATCGCCTCAAGAGAGTTGGCCGACGAACTCGTGCTGCTCGACATCAAGAAAGGCATAGCCGAAGGCAAATCAATAGACATCATGCAGACGGCAGCCTTGCGGGAATTTAACACGAGAGTGACCGGAGTGACCGACGATTACGCGGCCACCGAAGGTTCCGACCTCGTGGTAATCACATCCGGCATTCCGCGCAAACCCGGAATGACGCGCGAAGAACTGATAGGCACTAACGCGGGCATAGTGAAATCGGTGACCGAAAACGTGCTGAAACATTCGCCGAAAGCCATACTGGTGGTCATCAGCAATCCGATGGACACGATGACTTACCTCACGGTCAAGACAAGCAGCCTTCCGGCAAATCGAATCATCGGAATGGGCGGCACGCTCGACAGCGCCCGTTTCAAATACTACCTCAGTCGCGCCCTGAACGTGCCGGCAAGCGAACTGCAAGGATTCGTCATCGGCGGACACGGCGACACCACCATGATCCCCCTGATTCGCTTCGCCGCATACAACGGCATTCCCGTGTCGGAACTCCTGACGCCGGAAACAGCCGCTCAAGTAGTAGCCGACACGATGAAGGGCGGCGCCACCCTGACCGCACTGCTCGGCACATCGGCGTGGTACGCTCCCGGAGCAGCATGCGCCTCGCTGGTGGAATCGGTGCTGCGCGACCAGAAGCGAGTGCTCCCCTGCTGCGTGTCGCTCAACGGCGAATACGGTCAGAGCGACATCGCTCTCGGCGTCCCCGTAGTACTCGGCAAAAACGGCTGGGAAAAGATAATCGACTATAAGCTCGACGCCAGCGAACAGGCAGCGTTCAACAAAAGCGCCGACGCGGTGCGAAGCATGAACAAAGTGCTCGCGGAAATGAAAGTAGTATAAAATTTCAACTTAAATAATATTAATTAATGGAAAGCTCCGGACGCCCGTTCGGAGCTTTTTTGGGTGGTGGCGTGAATCCGTTGATCCTATCCCTAAAGGTACCGGTTTTGTAATAAGAAATCAGGTTCTGCTATTGTGCGGTTCTTCACCGCGTCGCGGTGTTTTTTTACCGCAAGGGGCG
>JAITHX010000104.1 GCA_031279735.1 Prevotellaceae bacterium | reverse complement strand
TATATGTTGTCCGGATGCTGCTAAGGGCATTTTGAAAAATAAGGGTTTTATGACTTTTCCACACAATTCCCAGTAGAACCACATATAAAAAGTCAAATCATACGATTTGAGACACCACCGAATTATGAACTGTCCGACTTTCCGTCAGGCAATTCATAATTCATAATTCATAATTTATAATTATCAACCTCTTCCAGCGTCTGATAGAACTCGCTTCCGAACTTCCGTATTATTGCGTCTTTCAGGAATCTGAACACGGGAACGCTGTTTTCAAAGCCCTTGATGCGGGCATAATCGCAAATGCTCCAGCGATCGTAGTTCAGCGCGGCGACGCCGTTGAAGTTTTCGACGCGAATGGGATACAGATGACAGGATACTGGCTTGTTGAACGGGACGGCGCCAAGCGTGCAGGCTTTTTCTATGGCGCAGAGACACATTCCGTCGTCGGCAAAGTAGGAATAGGCGCACTCGCCCTTGTCGCCCACCAGCGTTGTCACGAGTTCGGCGTCTTCGTCGATTTCCGCCACACCTTTTTCCGCTATGGCGTTTTTGCCCGCTTCCGAAAGGAAAGGCAGCAGAGCGTCGAGGTGAGCTTCTATCAAATCCCGTTCGTTTTTTTCGAGCGGGGCACCGCTGTCGCCGTAAACGCAGCAGACGCCCTTGCAGCAGGAGAGATCGCAGTCGAAACATTCGTCGAACAGATCGGAGCTTACGAGCTTGTCGTCGATACTAAACATCGCGGCGCTTGTTTTCAAACACAAGTTTGTCGCCGAACGAATCCACCCTCACCGTTTCGCCCGCGTTCAGCGTTCCGGCGATGATGCGTTTCGAGAGTTCGTTGAGCAGTTCGCGCTGTATGACCCGTTTCAGCGGACGGGCGCCGTAAACGGGATCGTAGCCTCTTTCGGCAAGATATTCTATGGCAAATTCGCTCGGTTCGATTTTAATGCCGTTGTCGGCAAGGGATTTCTGCACGGCGTTCATCTGGAGGGCTACTATTTGCCGGAGGTCGCTTTTGCTCAGAGGGACGAACATAATCACCTCGTCGATGCGGTTGAGAAATTCCGGACGCACGGTTTCGCGCAGAAGTTCCAGCACTTCGTTTCGGGTTTTTTCCGCGATCCGCTCGCGGTTCTTGTCGGTTATCTGCATGAAATTGTCGCGGATGATGCCCGATCCGGCGTTCGAGGTCATTATTATAATCGTGTTTTTGAAGTTCACGATGCGTCCTTTGTTGTCGGTGAGGCGTCCGTCGTCGAGCACTTGCAGCAGAGTGTTGAAGACATCCGGATGCGCTTTTTCGATTTCGTCGAGCAGCACGACGGAATAGGGTTTGCGGCGCACGGCTTCGGTCAGCTGTCCGCCTTCGTCGTAGCCCACGTAGCCCGGAGGAGCGCCGACGAGACGCGACACCGAGTGTCGTTCCTGATATTCGGACATATCGAGTCGGGTCATCATATTTTCGTCGTTGAAGAGAAACTCGGCGAGCGCCTTTGCGAGTTCTGTCTTGCCCACGCCCGTAGTTCCGAGGAAAAGGAACGAGCCTATGGGTTTCTTCTTGTCCTGCAGTCCGGCGCGGCTGCGTCGCACGGCGTCGGCAACGGCGCGGACGGCTTCGTCCTGTCCGACGATTCTTCCGTGCAGTTCGGTTTCGAGACTAAGTAGTTTGTCTCTTTCGGCGCGCATCATTCGGCTCACCGGTATTCCGGTCCATTTGGCAACTGTTTCCGCAATATCCTCTGCGGTGACTTCTTCGCGCACCAGCGAGTTTTCGCCTTCCGCCGCATTTTTATCCCGCAGCAGCTCTTCGATGCGCTTTTCGGCTTCGATGATCTTTCCGTAGCGAATTTCGGCAACCTTGCCGTAGTCGCCCCGTCGTTCCGCTTCTTCGGCGCGGAACTTCAGGTCTTCGATAGCGTGTTTGTTTTCCTGAATTTTCGCTGCAATGTCGCGTTCGGCAGTCCATTTGGCGCGCATTGCGTTTCGCTTCTCGTTCAATTCTTCTATTTCGCGATCGAGCGCCACGAGTTTCTTTTCATCGCCCTCGCGACGAATCGCCTCGCGTTCTATTTCGAGCTGACGCACCTTGCGGTCGAGTTCGTCGATGGCTTCCGGCACCGAGTTGATCTCCAGCCGGAGCTTGGAAGCCGCCTCGTCAACGAGGTCTATCGCCTTGTCGGGCAAGAAACGGGAAGTGATATATCTGTCGGAGAGTTCCACGGCGGCGATGATAGCCTCGTCCCTGATTCGGACTTTGTGATGATTTTCGTAGCGTTCCTTCAATCCTCTGAGTATCGAAACGGCGTCGGCGGGCGTCGGCTCGTCCACCTGCACGGGCTGAAAGCGGCGTTCCAGCGCCTTGTCCTTTTCAAAATACTTCTGAAACTCGTCGGAAGTTGTGGCGCCTACAGCCCTGAGTTCGCCGCGCGCAAGAGCGGGTTTCAGGATGTTGGCGGCATCCATCGCTCCGTCGCTTTTGCCGGCGCCCACGAGAGTGTGGATTTCGTCGATAAAGAGAATGATTTCGCCGTCGGAATCAATCACCTCCTTAACCACGCCTTTCAATCGCTCCTCAAACTCGCCTTTGTACTTTGCGCCGGCAACGAGCGCGCCCATGTCGAGCGAAAATATCTGTTTCGACCGGAGATTCTCCGGCACGTCGCCGCTTACGATGCGATGAGCGATACCCTCCGCTATTGCAGTCTTTCCCACACCGGGTTCGCCAACGAGAATAGGATTGTTTTTGGTTCTTCTCGACAAGATTTGCAGCACTCTCCGTATTTCGTCGTCGCGTCCTATAACAGGATCGAGCTTGCCGCTTCTTGCCCTGTCGTTCAGATTCACCGCATAGCGATTGAGACAGTCGAAAGTCTCGCCCGACGAGGGCGAATCGACCGTGCCGCCCTTCCGCAGAGCTTCTATTGCCGCAAGGAGTTCCTTTTCTGTCACTCCCTTGTCGGCAAGCATAGTTGCCGCGCTGTCGCGTCCTGCCGTCAGAGCGAGCAGCAGAGATTCGGGCGAAGTAAATCTGTCGCCGAGTTTGCGCGAATACTCTCCGGCTTTCTGAAGCGCTGCCGTCAATTCGTTCGACAGATACGGAGAGCCGCCGGCAACGCGGGGATAACGTTCCACCACCGCATCAAGCGCCTTGCTCAACACAGCGGGAGCCACTCCGAGCTTTCGGACAATATGTACAGCTATCCCGTTCTCGTCGTCGAGCAGCGAACGCAGCAGATGTCCGGTATCCACCGCCTGATGATTATGCGACTGTGCAATTGCAAGCGCATTCTGAATCGCCTCCTGCGATTTTATTGTAAAGCCATCAAAATTCATAATTCCTACCTTTTTTTGAAACGCAAGGGTTGAGGCAAAATTAATGCCAGCAAGGGTAATGTGACATTTTGTCAGACGGGGATTAATTGTTAATTGTTAATTGTTAATTGTTAATTGTTAATGCCTGTCGGACGGGCGGAGGAAAACGGAGACATTGAGCCGACAGTAATTAGTGCTTAGGGATGTGTTAGAAATAACTTATAAAGGATGCAGTTCGGATTTTTTAGCACACAGATGACGCAGATGACGCAGATGACACGGATTTACACAGATTTGAATCCGCGTAAATCTGCGTCATCAGTGTCATCTGTGTGCTAAGTTATTTCTAACACATCCCT
>JAITHX010000099.1 GCA_031279735.1 Prevotellaceae bacterium | reverse complement strand
AGGGATGTGTTAGAAATAACTTATAAGGGATGCAGTTCGGGTTTTTAGCACACAGATGACACAGATGACGCAGATTTACGCGGATTTGAATCTGTGTCATCTGCGTCATCTGTGTCATCTGTGTGCTAAGTTATTTCTAACACATCCCCAAGTTAAGCCCTGAACGGGACAACATCAGCCGAAATCCGCACAACATCTCCGTGCCGCGGCAGATGTAGAGACGCACGGCGTGCGTCTCCGCGCATCACGGCTCCACATCCACTGTAACACGCGGCGCCACATCCACTGTAACACGCGGCTCCACATCCACTGTAACACGCGGAGACGCATCCACTGTAACACGCGGAGACGCACGCCGTGCGTCTCTACATTCGATGTGACGCAAAGATGTATGCTGCTACATCCGTCGTGGGTAATGTCTCAAATCGTATGATTCGCGAGGATAAGCAACCGATACTAATTGGAGGTTGCGGCGACCGGCAGCCTCCAATTTCATCCTCGCGAATCATACGATTTGAGACACTACCGAATTGCCTGACGGACGCGGGGAGAATTATGAACCGTCCGACTTTCCGTCAGGCAATTCATAATTCATAATTTATAATTCATAATTCCCAAGAGTCTGTTTCGCGGATTTTGTCTATCTTTGCGCGGTTTATAAATATAAAATAAAGGAGTCTTGAAATTAAGGAAGCTTACAAAGATTACAAAGATTACGACATCGAGGCTGCACACCTCGTATCTTTCGTCGGTTATAAGCACGGCATTGGTTTTGTTTCTTTTGGGCGTTGTGGGCTTGCTGCTCTACAATGTCAACCGCATGCCTGCCGCCCTGCGCGATCACATAGTTGTTTCGGTGACGCTTGCCGACACAGTAACGGACAGGGGCGCAATGCAGATTCTCGCTAAAATCGAGCTTAAGGACTTTGTTTACAAGGCGGAGTTCAAGTCGAAGGAGGATGCGGCAAAGGAAGTTCAGGCGGAACTCGGAGTGGATTTCCTCCGCCTGCTGCACGAGAATCCTCTGCCCGCAAGGATCAATATCAGTCTGGACAGAGACCATTTTTCGACCGAGGGCATAGAGGCGGCGAAGGTGGAACTCGAGAAAATTGCGGGCGTGAGGGAAGCGCGCTATCATCGGTCGCTGATAGAAACGGTGGTTGGAAACACGAGGAAAATCAGCGTGCTGATCTTCATTTTCGTGGGCTTGCTGCTGTTCGTCTCCGTCTTTCTTATCAACAATACGATTCGTCTTGCCATCCATTCAAAGAGATTCACTATAAACACAATGAAACTCGTCGGCGCTTCGACGAACTTCATCCGGACGCCGTTTTTGACGTCGAGCGTGTGGCAGGGTCTGATTTCCGGTTTGATAGCCATAGTCATGCTGCTGGGGCTGGTGCTGATTCTGCGCAACGATTTTTCCAAGATACTGGAACTTACCGATGCTCGGATGTTCGGCGTGCTGTTTGCTCTGATGCTGTTCATGGGTTCGCTTATCAGTTTTGTCTCTACCTATTTGATAGTAACCAAATACACGAAGATCAGGTCCGACGACTTGTGGGATATCTGACTTTCGAGGGTCAAAGCGCTAAAACAATCACGCATATAAAACGCATATAATAAGATGTCAAAAAACACGACAAATCGGGAGGAAACTCCCAAGACGGGATTCGCTGTCCCGCGCGAAAACTACAAACTTCTTCTGGTCGGACTGGCTATCATCGTCGTCGGATTCATTCTGATGGCTGGCGGCGGCTCCGACGATCCAAACGTCTTCAACGAGGCGGCGCTGTTCGGCTTTCGCCGCACGTCGCTCGCGTCGATTCTGGTAATCTTCGGCTTCGCGTTCGAGGTTTACGCGATAATGAAGAAACCCAAATCGAAGAAGGAGTCCCGGAAATGAGCTGGCTGGAATCGCTGCTGCTCGGCATAGTGCAGGGGCTTACCGAATTTTTGCCCGTGAGCAGCAGCGGGCATCTGCTGATGGCGAAGGAATTTCTCGGAATAGACAGCGCTGGCGGCGTCGCTTTCGAGGTGCTGGTGCACGCTGCCACGGTTTTGAGCACGCTTACGGTTTTTCGCCGCGATGTGGCGGAGCTTGTCGCCGGAGTGTTCAAATTCCGCTACAACAAGGAAACGGACTATGTTCTGAAAATCGCCGTTTCGATGATTCCGGTGCTGATAGTCGGACTGTTTTTCAAGGACGAGGTAGAGGCGCTTTTCGGCGAGGGGCCTGCGCTCGTGGGTTCGATGCTTCTGCTCACGGCTACTCTGCTGCTGTTTTCGCACTTCGCTAAGGGCGAGGGCAAACCTGTTGGCTACGGCACGGCGTTCATCGTCGGGATAGCTCAGGCCTGCGCCGTTCTGCCCGGGCTTTCGCGGTCGGGGTCAACGATTTCCGCCGGGCTGCTGTCGGGCATAGACAGGAGCGAGATAGCGCGGTTTTCCTTTCTGATGGTGCTGGTTCCGATACTCGGCGAGGCTTTTCTCGAACTCGCGGGCGGCGAATTTTCGCCTTCGGCTTCGGGCATATCCCTGCCGGCGATGACTGCGGGATTCGTCGGCGCCTATCTGTCGGGCTTGTTCGCCTGCAAACTGATGATCCGACTGGTGGTGCGCATCAAACTCTACTGGTTTTCGGTCTATTGCGCGGCTGCGGGAACGGCGACTATAGTTTACTCGATGTGCGGTTGACGATGAGGGCACTGATTCAAAGAGTGACGCAGGCGTCGGTAATCGTCGGCGGAGAGGAAACGGGACGCATATCTGCGGGATTGTTTGTGCTCGCGGGGTTCGAGACGTCGGACACCTCAGCCGACGCCGACGCTGCGGCGGCAAAGATTTGCAAACTGCGGGTGTTCGACGACAGGAACGGGATGATGAACCTGTCGCTCGTCGAGTTCGGGGGCAGTATCCTCGTCGTGAGTCAATTCACCCTGCACGCTCAAACCCGAAAGGGCAATCGTCCGTCGTATTTCAAGGCAGCCCCTCCGGAAGCGGCGCTCCCTCTCTACAAACGTTTTATCGAAGCGCTTGCGCGATATTCGGGCGTTGCCGTTCAGACCGGCGTTTTCGGCGCGTATATGCAAGTGGCTATTGTCAACGACGGTCCGGTGACGATAATGATAGACACCAAAAGCGGAGACTGACTGTCGCAATCATGAAAATACTTACGGGCAATCAGATAAGGGAAGCCGACGAATACACCGTTCGCCGCGAACCCGTTTCCTCGCTCGACCTGATGGAGCGGGCGGCAGTGGCGCTCGCCGACGGGATAGAGCGATTCGCGGCGCGGGACAAACATCTGCTTGTCGTTGTCGGACGAGGCAACAACGGGGGCGACGGACTCGCCGTGGCGCGCATCCTGAGCGAACGCGGCTACGAGTGTTCGGTGCGCTATGTTTTCGAGGAATCGCGCAGTCCGGAATTTGCGGCGAACAAGTCCCGACTGCCGCCGGCAATAGTCGCCGGCTCCGAAATGCGCGACAACACCGTGATAATCGACGCGATATTCGGCACCGGAATAAAGGATGCCGTCGGCGAACCGGCGGCAAGCGCGATAAAAGCCATCAACACATCGGGCAAGAGAGTGATTTCGCTCGATCTCCCGTCGGGAATGAAAACAGAGTTCGGCAACTCAAACGGCGTCATGGTTAAAGCGGATGTCACGCTCGCCATAGAGTTTCCGAAGCTCGCCGCGCTGCTGCCCGAAGCGGGAGAATTTGCCGGCGAACTGCATGTTGTGCCTATCGGTCTGGACAAGGAATTTATAGCCGGAGCCGAAAGCCGCTATCATTACCTCGACGCCAAACTTGCAGCCGCACTGACGAAGCCGCGCCTGAAATTCGGTCACAAGAATATGTACGGACATGCTCTTCTCGTCTGCGGATCGAGGAACATGACGGGAGCGGCAGTGCTTGCGGCGGGCGGCGCTCTGCGTTCGGGTTGCGGATTGGTGACCGCATACGTGCCGGGCGACGCGCGTTTTGCCCTGCAAACAGTCTGTCCTTCGGCGATGATAGAGACGGACGCGGGGGAGTTCTTCTCGCATCGTCCGGCGAATCTGGCGAAGTACGACGCTATAGGCGCGGGCTGCGGACTCGGCACGGAGCCTGAAACGGCCGCCGCTCTTGCCGACTTGCTGGAACAGTCGCGCAAGATGTCCGTTCCAATGGTCATAGACGCCGACGCCATAAATATTCTCGCGGCACACAGGGAATTGCTGAAACTCGTGGCGCCCGGCTCCGTGCTGACGCCGCATACAGGCGAAATGAAAAGACTTGCAGGCGAATTTGCAGACGAAAAGGATAAACTCGACAGGGTTTCGGAGCTTGCATCGGAGTTCAAATCGACGATTGTGCTTAAGGGCGCGCACACGGCGGTGTTTCTGCCCGACGGAAAGATATTTTTCAATTCGGTCGATTCGCCCGGCATGGCTAAGGGCGGAAGCGGCGATGTGCTGACCGGTCTCGTCGCCGGCTTGCTTGCGCGCTACGGCAACGGTGGCGCGGCGGCTTTGCTCGGCGTCTTCTTCCACGGGGCGGCAGGGCGGCGGGCGGCGCGCCTGCACGGGGTCGAAAGCATGAACAGCGCCGACATCATGCACAATATCAATTGCAATGCGGAGGCGTCGGAACCATGAAAATAAAATTCATGGTCGTAGGCAAAACCGACGACGAGCATCTGCGCAAAATCATGGAGGACTACGAGCGACGACTGATGCACTACACGTCGTTCGAGACTGTTTGCGTGGCGGAAGCGAAAAACGCGGGCAAGCTGTCGGAAGCTCTGCTGAAAGTCAGGGAAGGCGAGAAAATCATGGAACTCCTCAATCGCGGCGACGAGCTGATCCTGCTCGACGCAAAAGGACAGGATTATTCTTCGACAGAGTTTTCCTCGTTCGTAGCCAAACGTCTCGACACGGGAAGCAAATGTTTGGTATTCCTTGCGGGAGGCGCATGCGGATTCTCCGACGAGATTTATGCAAAGGCGTCATGTCTCGTGTCGCTCTCGCGCATGACCTTCACCCACCAAATAGTACGCATCATATTTCTCGAACAGCTCTATCGCGCCTTCACAATCATACGTAACGAACGGTATCACCGATAGTATAACTATTATATTGTGTGACATGACATTTTGTCACTATGGCGGAAGCGGCGAATTGTTCGCCGCGGGGAGAGAACGGAATTATGAACAGGCTTGACTTCAATTTATTAGCGAGATATAAAATTGTTGCTAAGCGTGGAGAAAGCACTCTTACTCACCGTCGATGGCACGGTAATTGATGACATATCGCCTGAAATTTGAATAATAACAGATTAAAAAAATTATTAAGTAATGGGAAAGATAATAGGAATAGATTTGGGGACAACCAACTCCTGCGTATCGGTAATGGAAGGCAACGAGCCGGTGGTCATCACGAACAGCGAAGGTAAACGGACAACGCCCTCAATTGTGTCGTTTTCGGAAAACGGCGAACGCAAGGTGGGCGATCCCGCAAAACGACAGGCGATAACTAACCCGAAACGCACGATCTTCTCGATTAAACGCTTTATGGGCGAAACCTACGACAGGGTGGGAATGGAAGTGAAACGTGTGCCTTACGAAGTTGCCCGCGGCGACAACAATACTCCCCGCGTCCTGATAGACGACAGGAAATATACTCCGCAGGAAATATCGGCAATGATTCTCCAGAAAATGAAAAAGACCGCCGAAGACTACCTCGGACAGGAAGTGACTGAAGCAGTTATCACCGTGCCTGCATATTTCAGCGATTCGCAGCGTCAGGCAACTAAGGAAGCGGGCGAAATAGCGGGACTGAAGGTAAAGCGCATTATCAACGAACCCACCGCCGCAGCTCTCGCCTACGGACTGGACAAGAAGAGAGACAAAGACATAAAGGTTGCAGTGTTCGATCTCGGCGGCGGAACGTTCGACATATCCATACTCGAACTCGGCGACGGGGTTTTTGAAGTGAAATCGACCAACGGCGACACTCACCTCGGCGGCGACGACTTCGATCAGGTAATAATAGACTGGCTCGCCGACGAATTTAAATCCGAAAACTCGGGTCTCGACCTTCGCCGCGACGCCATGGCGCTGCAACGTTTGAAGGAAGCCGCCGAAAAGGCGAAAATAGAACTCTCGTCGTCGGCGTCCACCGAAATCAACCTGCCCTACATCATGCCCGTTGACGGCATGCCCAAACACTTGGTTAAGAACCTCACGAGGGCGAAATTCGAACAGATGGCCGACAGCTTGATTCAACGCACTATCGAACCCTGCCGCAAGGCTTTGAACGACGCGGGATACTCCGCTTCCGACATAGACGAGGTGATACTCGTGGGCGGCTCGACGCGAATCCCTGCAATACAGACTAAAGTCGAAGAGTTTTTCCGTCGCTCGCCGTCGAAAAACGTCAATCCCGACGAAGTGGTCGCAGTAGGCGCGGCGATTCAGGGCGGAGTGCTGGCAGGCGACGTGAAGGACGTGCTGCTGCTCGACGTTACTCCTCTTTCGCTCGGCATAGAAACGATGGGTCAGGTGATGACGCGCCTCATCGAAGCGAACACTACCATACCGACGCGCAAAAGCGAAGTGTTCTCTACCGCGTCCGACAATCAGCCCACAGTTGAAATACACGTGCTGCAAGGCGAACGCCCGATGGCTCGCGACAACAAAACCATCGGACGCTTCCATCTCGACGGTATCCCCCCCGCACCACGCGGAGTGCCCAAAATCGAAGTGACGTTCGACATCGACGCCAACGGAATACTCAACGTCACAGCCAAAGACCAAGGCTCGGGCAAAGAACAGCGTATCAGAATCGAAGCCTCGTCGGGACTGACCGATGAAGAAATCAGACGCATGCGCGACGAAGCCAAACTGAACGAAGAAAAGGACAAGGCGGAAAAAGAACGCATCGACAAGCTGAACGCCGCCGACAGCCTTGTGTTCCAAACCGAAAAACAGCTGAAGGAATACGGCGAGAAAATTTCCGCCGACAAGAAATCGGCTATCGAATCGGCTTTGAACAAACTGAAGGAAGCTCATAAAAATCAGGATTTGCCGGCAATAGACGGCGCGCAGAACGAACTCAATGCGGCATGGCAGGCAGCTTCGGAAGATGTTTACAAGGCTACGCAGGGTGCAGGCGGCAACACTGCCAATCCGTTCGACGGCGCGGCAGGCAACCCCTTCGGCGGAGCAGGCAATCCCTTCGGCGGA
>JAITHX010000019.1 GCA_031279735.1 Prevotellaceae bacterium | reverse complement strand
TGCGCCCTCCGCGAAGCCTTTGTAAGTGTTACGAGATAAATTGACGGTTTTTTCACCGCATGGCGGTGTTTTTTACCGCAAAGGCTTCGCCTCCTTTGCAAAACCCTTGCGCCTGGGTGTCCAAAATCCCGTATCAAGCATAAAAATATTCGTCCCGGATTAATTGAAGTTCTTAAATAGAAGTATAATCCGGGACGAAGATTTTTATGCTTGATACGGGATTTTGGACACCCCGCCTTGCGCCCTTTGCGGTAAAAAAACACCGCTATGCGGTGAGAAACCGCAACATGACGGTAAAAAGTCAAGTTATTTCGTGACAATTCCTAACTACTAACCACTAATTAAAGTGTCTCCGTCTCACTCCACCCGTCCGACAGGCACTAACCACTAACCACTAACCACTAACCACTAATTTTAATTTTATTTAAGAAACTTTTATGTATCTTTGCACTGTTGTCTGCATAATGTAAAAGAACTTTATGAGTTTGTCAATTAAATGCGATTTGTATA
Source organism: Prevotellaceae bacterium (assembly GCA_031279735.1). Taxonomy (GTDB): domain Bacteria; phylum Bacteroidota; class Bacteroidia; order Bacteroidales; family UBA932; genus JAIRLF01. Next base: position 2,176 of record JAITHX010000019.1, on the reverse strand, counting down.
GTATGAGAAAAAAGTGGAGACGCCGATTCGTGTTTTTCGATGATTTGTTTCGGCGTATGGACTTCCGCGGGATGTTGATAGAGGGAATAATCATCGTATTGCTGATTTGCGGCTGTTGCCATTCTGCTATTGGACAGGGCAAAGTGCGAAAGGCGGAAATAAAAGGCAAGGTCACCGACGGGCGAACCGGAGCGGCGCTTGCGGGCGCATCGATTTTTGCGCTCGACACTTCGGTCGGCACGATTTCCGACAGCGGAGGACGTTTCGAGCTGACGCTCGCCTACGGAACCTACATGATTGTCGTTTCGTTGCCGGGCTATCGCGACATGGAAATAGAAATCGTGGCTGATGCCTTGCTGTCGGGCGAAATATTTGAGGTGACGCTTGATCCGGCATCCGAGTCGGACGGAACACCCGTTTCGGTTCCCGTGCGGGCGGGAGACATTGAAGATACGGGCAGTAAACGTGTTGGCGAGAGTGATGCGGGTCGGCGGGTCGGCGGCGAGCCGGTTGGTCGGGTCGAGGTCGGGAAAATGGAAGTGAAGGGCGAAATTGCCGACAGTCGCACTGGGAGGATGCTTTCCGGCGTATCGGTTTTTGCGCTCGACACGCCGGTCGGCACAGTTTCCGACGATAGGGGAGTTTTCGTGCTCACGCTTGCCTACGGAACCTACATGATTGTCGTTTCGTTGCAGGGCTACCGAGACGCGGAGTTTGAACTCGCGGTCGATGCCTCGCTGTCCGGAAACCCGTTGAAAGTGACGCTTGATCCGGAAATCGGAGAATCGGATGCGGCGGTCGTTGCGGAGCGTGCGGCGGCCGGCGAAATCAAGCGTTTGCCCGTAGCGTCGGCATCGGTGCGGGGCAATATGCCGGATGCAGGTCTGGTTCCGGTTCGCGCGGCGACGGAGCAGGGCAAGGTCGAAAAGACCGATAGAAAAGCCGAAAAGACCGATAGAAAAGCCGAAAGGACTGAAATAAAAGGTACGGTTACGGACGCCAACACTGGAATCGCGCTTGCCGGCGCTTCCATTTTGAAGCTCGGCACTTCGGAGGGTGCCGTTTCCAGCAACGACGGACATTTCGTTCTTCCGCTGGCTCGCGGCAAACACACGATAGTTGTCTCGTTCGTAGGCTATCAGGATGCGGAAATGGAAGTCGCGGCGGGTGATTCTTCGGCTAATGCGATGCTGGAAGTGACGCTCGATCCTGCGGCGGAAGAGTTGGAGGCGGTGGTCATTTCCGCCGCCGACGGGGCAAAAAACGTCAAGAACGTGAACATGGGAGTGGAGCGTCTCACGATTAAGGAGATTCAGCGTCTTCCGGTGCTGATGGGCGAGGTTGACGTACTGAAAGCCATACAGCGATTGCCCGGCGTTCAGGCTGCCGCCGAGGGAGGTTCGGGTTTCAGCGTTCGCGGCGGCTCGCCGGATCAGAATCTGATTCTTCTCGACAATTCCACAGTCTATAACGCCTCGCATCTGATGGGTTTCTTCTCGGTGTTCAACAACGATGTGGTCGGCGGGCTGGAACTCTACAAGGGCGACTTGCCGCTGAAGTACGGCGGACGGCTGTCGTCGCTTCTGAGCGTTCACGGAAAGACTGAAATGCCACAGCACGGCGTGCAGGGGTCGGGCGGGATAGGCATTATCGCCACCCGTCTGACGCTCGAAGGGGCGTTAGGGTCGAGAACCTCGTGGATACTCGGCGGACGACGCAGTTATGCCGATGTTTTTCTTCCGCTGTCGAAGGATGAAAGTCTGCGCCACTCGTCTATCTATTTCTACGACATGAACGCCAAGCTGACGCACAGGTTTGCGAACGGCGACCGTCTCGAACTGAACGGATATTACGGCGGCGACCGTTTCGGGTCGGACATAGGCAAGTTCCGCTACGGGAACTTTGCGGCGTCGATCGGATGGAGGCACATCTTCTCTCCGTCGAGCAGATCGCGAATCAGTTTGAACATTAGCGATTACTCCTACAATATTGCTTCGGATCTCGAATCGGTCGATGCAACTTGGGACGCCGGAATACGCGACTATACGCTTCAGGCGGACTTCGACCACGACATAGGCAGCAGTACAGAGGTGAACTACGGAATAACAAGTACTTTTCATCGCTTCAATCCGGGACACGTGACAGTGACGGGCTACGCGGACTACGAGGTTCAGGG
>JAITHX010000047.1 GCA_031279735.1 Prevotellaceae bacterium | reverse complement strand
CAAAGGGCGCAAGGGCTTCGCGTCCTTTGCGAAGAGCGCCGGCTGCCGGTCTTGATCCGCAACCTCCAACGACCTTGCGCAAAGGACGCGAAGCCCTTGCGTCCTCTGCGAAGCCTCCGCGCCCCTTGCGTTACAAAAACACCGCAACGCGGCGAATAACCGCAATAAGAGAATAAGGGTGAATATATGCCGTCCGGAGGCTGCTAAGGGCACTTTGAAAAATAAGGGTTTTATGCCTTTTCCACACAATTCCCAGTAGAACCAATGTTTTAGAGTATGGCGCGCCTCCGCGACAATAAGGGATGCGCTAAAAATATACCCCGTACCCTATCATACCCTATAAACCAGGAAGTCCTTCAAATGCATCTGCATGATGCCGCTGCGGGAGCCGGAGTCGTATTCGTCCATAGTCACCACATATTTGGGATAATTGTCGTCGATTTTCAGCAGGTTGCCAAATTCGCGCCGAACGGTATTTTCGTCGTAGAGCATGTAGCAAACCTGAACATAGGCCGTTTGTCCGTTTTTTTCGGCTACGAAATCTATTTCGGTCGCATCCTGCTGCCCGACATGCACTTTGTAGCCCGATTGAACCAGATGCAGATACACCGCGTTTTCCATTAGCTTGCGAATATCTTTCCGCGAGTTGAATCCGCGGATGCAGTTGCGCAGTCCCAAGTCTTCGAAGTAGTATTTTTCGCCTGTTTCAAATATTTTCAGACCCGAAATATCGTACCGCCGCACTTTGTGCACAAAATAAGCATTGGTCAGCGGTTTGAGATAGTTCAATACGGTTTGCGCGGAAATGGAGGCATGTTGCGATTTGAGATATTTGGCAATGTTGCCTGCCGAAAAGAGATTGCCGACATTATCGGCCAGAAACTCCACCAGATTTTCGAGGAATGTCACGTTGCGGATATTTTCGCGCGCCACCACATCTTTCAGCAGGATGGTGGAATAGAGGTTGCGCAAGTATTCAAACGCCGCATATTCTTCCGTTCCGATGACGTGCAAATAAGGCATTCCGCCGACGGACAGGTATTTATTGAGTGTCTGAGCCGAATTTTCCAGCGACATGAAACGCATGAATTCTTCGTATCCCAGCGAATGGACTGTAAATTCGATGTACCGTCCTGCAAGGAAGCTCGCCAGTTCGCCCGACAGCATATTGGCGTTGCTTCCGCTGCAGAATATATCGCAGCAGTTTTCGGCGAGCAGGCTTCTCAATGTTTTTTCAAAGTCCTTTATTTCCTGTATTTCGTCAACAAAAAGGTAGTTTTTGGCATCCGGTTTCAGCAGTTCCTTTACATGCCGGTAGAATGTGGCATCGTCCTCAATATGCCTATATGCCTGCAGTTCCTTGCTGATGTAAATGATATTTGCCGACGGATCGGCTTCCCGCATCTCCCGTATGAGTTGAAAAAGGATATAGCTTTTGCCTACTCGTCGCTGTCCTGTAACGACTTTGATAATTTCCCTGTCGATAAACGGCTTTATTTTCTTCGTGTACAGCGGACGCGGAATGAATGTTCTTGCCTTTAAAATTTCATCTATCATATTTGAATTATTTCCGCAAAGATAGTGATTCGTCAAATACAGCAGGCAATTCATAATTCATAATTTATAATTCATATAAAATGTTTACCTTTGCGCCGTTTTTTTTAGATTTTTATATGACAAATTTTGAAATTCAGGGATTGAATCCCGAAATCCTCAAAGCGGTGAAGGATTTAGGCTTTGAAACTCCGATGCCGGTGCAGGCAAGAGTAATACCGGCGATGCTGGAATCGGACGCCGATATTATAGCTCTGGCGCAAACCGGAACGGGAAAGACAGCGGCGTTCGGCTTGCCGCTGATCAACATGGCGGATGCTTCGCGCAGCGAAGTTCAGGTGTTGGTGCTGTGTCCCACGCGGGAACTCTGTCTGCAGATTACCAGCGATTTGAACGATTTTTGCAAGTATCTGCCCGATCTTCGCGTTCTGCCCGTTTACGGAGGGTCGAGCATCGAGAAGCAAATCGGGGCGCTGAAGAAAGGCGTGCATTTCGTTGTTGCCACTCCGGGCAGGATGCTGGATTTGATTCGCCGGAAAGCGGTCAATCTCGGTACGGTGCGCAACGTGGTTCTCGACGAGGCCGACGAGATGCTCAACATGGGCTTTATCGAGGATCTCAACGATATTCTGAAAATGGTGCCGAAGGAGCGCAGAACCCTTCTGTTTTCGGCAACTATGCCCGACAGGGTTGCCGGCATTGCCGAAAACTACATGCGTTCGCCGCTCGAGATAGTGGTGGGAGCGCGCAATTCGAGTTCCGAGAACGTGAAGCATCTGTGCTACACGGTGAGCAGCAAGGACAAATACAATGCTCTCAAACGTGTTGTGGACTACAATCCTAGCATCTACGGCATAGTTTTCTGCCGCACCAAGCGCGAAACGGGCGAAATAGCCGAAAAGCTGATACGCGACGGCTACAATGCCGAAGCTCTGCACGGCGATCTCTCGCAGGCTCAGCGCGATTATGTGATGCAGAAGTTCCGCATCGGCAACATCAAGCTGCTCGTTGCCACCGACGTTGCCGCAAGAGGTCTCGACGTCAGCAACCTCACCCACATTATCAACTACAATCTCCCCGACGACATCGAAACCTACAACCACCGGAGCGGACGCACCGGCAGGGCGGGCAAAACCGGAGTGTCGGTAGCCATTGCGGGTCTTAAGGACAAGTCGAAACTGAAGCAGATAGAGAAGAACATCGCCAAAAGTTTCGAGCATCGCGACGTGCCGAAGGGAAGGGACATTTGCGAAAAACAGCTCTTTTCGCTCATCGAGCGCATGGAGCGCGTGGATGTTGACAACAAGGAGATCGACAGCTATCTGCCCGTAATATTCAAGAAGCTCGAATGGCTCGACAAGGAAGATATTGTCAGGCGGTTCGTGTCGCTGGAATTTAACCGTTTCCTGAACTACTACAAGGATGCCGAAGACCTGGAAGCCGCGCGCATGGAATCCGCCGACGGCGAACGGAAAAAAAGAGGCAGAAGAGCGGAAAAGGCTGAAAGGGAAGGACGTTCGGAAAAATTCAACGACGAACAGAAATCGGTTCGCAAGGCGGAAAAGGGCTATACCCGTCTGCATCTGAACGCCGGAAAGAAAGACGGACTGTATCCCAACATCCTCATCGAACTCATCAATCAAACCGAGTGCGGAAATCAGATCAAGGTGGGCAAAATCGACCTCACGAAACGCGACACTTATTTCGAAATCCGTTCGGATCAGGCTAAAATGCTGCTCAAAGACCTGAAAAACGTGTTCTACAAGGGACGCAAGGTTACTGTTTCGGCAGTTTAACGGAGAATAAAATGGAGAATCTGTTTCGTTTTATCGTGAGGTATCACATGTTTCTGTTCTTTACCGTGTTCGAGAGTCTGGCGGTTTATATGATCATGCAGTCGTCGTCGTTCCGACATTCGGCGGTGATGGCGAGAATCGACGCCGCCAAAGGCGTAGTGCAGGGGCGAATAAGCGCGCTGAGAAGTTATTTTTTTCTCGAAAGCGTGAACGACGAACTCGCCGAAGCCAACAGAAACCTGATGAGCGAAATAACCCGCCTGAAAGAACTTCCGGCGGTTCGCGAAAGCGAATTTAACGATTCCGTGCCGAGAGGCTTCGACTACATCAGGGCGCGAGTTGTGGAAAACACGCTGAACAGAAAACACAACAAGATCATACTTGATGCGGGAAAAAATCAGGGCGTCGTCAGGGATATGGGGGTCATATCCTCCGACGGCGTAGTCGGCACGGTCGATAGGGTACACCAGAATTTCTCCACAGTGACCTCCCTGCTCAATCCCACAAGAGAAATCAACGGAAAAATCAAGAGAACCGGCTCCTACGGTCCTCTTTCGTGGAGCGGGAAGGATATTCGACACACCGACATGTCGGGTGTTCCGCAGCATATAGTTCTGGAAAAAGGCGATTCGGTGGTGACAAGCGGACATTCGCTCGCTTTTCCCGAAGGGATTTTCATAGGAACGGTCGATACCTTTTTCGTGGACAAAGGCGCTACCTACAAAATCAGAATCCGGCTGAACAACGATTTTCGGGGTCTCTACCACGTGTATGTGATCACGAATTTCTACAAACAGGAGTTTGATTCGATAAAACAGATAAGTCTTAAATAGTTAACCAAAAAAAAGGAAGTTGTATGAAAAGTTTTTTCAAGATGCTGATTGCCTCCATTCTGGGCATTCTGACAGTTCTCATTCTCTTTATTGTGATAATGGTGGCGTCCTTCTCGCCTTCGCCCGCGCCGATAGCGAACAATTCCATTCTGAAAATCTCGCTGCGCAAACCTCTCGAAGACCGCGCGGGCATACCCTCCGTAAGCTTTTCGGGCATGACGATAGAAAGCAATACGGGGCTTAACACTCTGCTTCATGCCATCGAACAGGCAAAATACGATTCGCGCGTCAACGGCGTGTATCTCGAACTTTCGTCGGTTGCGGCGGGCATAGCCTCGCTCGAAGAAATACGGGAAGCATTGCTGGCTTTCAAGCGGGAATCGGGAAAATACGTGGTTGCATATTCCGAATACTATTCGCAGAAAGCCTATTATCTCGCTACCGTAGCCGACAGGGTTTATCTGAATCCCATGGGAGGGCTGGACTTTTCGGGGCTGAGCGCAGGGTCGGTCATGTTCAAGGGACTGCTGGATAAACTCGGAATAGAGATGCAGATTATCCGCCACGGCAAATTCAAGTCGGCGGTGGAACCTTTTACGCTCGACAAAATGAGCGACGAAAACAAAACTCAGATTCGGGAGTATATCTCTTCGATATGGAACGTGATTGCCTCAACCGTCGCGGAATCGCGCGACATAGCTCTCGCCGAACTGAACTCGATGGCAGACGCTCTGGAACCCGTGCTGGCGGAAGACGTGCTTGCCAAAAATTTCGTGGACAAACTCCTGTACGAGGACGAAGTGCTTGCCGAACTGCGGAAATACTCGAACGCGGGAAACGTGAAATTCATCGCGCCCGACGAATACTATACGCCGGTCGAACCCGGAAAGGGCAACAAGATAGCCCTGATCTACGCTTCGGGCGAAATAATGTCGGGCGAAGGCGATTCGGACATTATGTCGAAAAACATGGCGGCTGTCATCGGCAAAGCGCGCGGCGATTCGTCGGTCAGAGCAGTGGTGCTGCGCGTCAATTCGCCCGGAGGCAGCGCGCTCGCGTCCGAAGCTGTGGCACGGGAACTCGAACTGGTGAAGAAACATAAACCGCTGGTGATCTCGATGGGCGACATGGCGGCGTCGGGCGGATACTGGATAGCGTCGCCCGGAGCGAAGATTTTCGCGCATCGCACCACCCTGACAGGCTCCATAGGCGTCTTCGGAATGATTCCGAACATAGGAAAAGCCGCGAAAGACAAACTCGGCATAACTTTCGACGTGGTGACAACCAACAAACATTCCGACTTCCCCTCGATAACCCGCCCACTCCAGCCCGCAGAAATGAATTATTTGCAGAAGCACATTGA
>JAITHX010000246.1 GCA_031279735.1 Prevotellaceae bacterium | reverse complement strand
TAACATGACACGCCCCCCCCCGCCATCTTCACACTATCACACACAACTTCCCGTACCCCCCAGCTTCCCTGCAGAATTTAACAGACCTCTGAAAGTCTCCCGCAGGCTTGCGGGGAACTTTCGGAGAGCTCTGAAAGCTCCCCGCAGGTCTGCGGAAGACTTTCAGAGGGATCTGAAAGTTCCCCGCGGGCTTGCGGGAGACTTTCAGAGGGATCTGAAAGTTCTTTATTAGCATTTTAAGGGAACTGTCGGCAGTCGAGCGAAATTTGGATGAAGTCTCGACGGGACATTCCCCGACATACGTAAACGCACAGGTAAAACAAAATAAAACTATAAGTATGAAACAGATGATAGTAAGATTCAGTTACACGAATTTGCGCAACGAAGCGCATGTGGAATACCACGAAACGGCAGATGCACTGATGGTAAAGCACACTCCGGAAACGCTTGAAATCGTCGGATTGTACGAACCCTACAAAGAGGCGCTCAACGACGAGGTAGCCGTACTCGACATTATCCGCAAAAGCGAATACACAAGCGAGCTAGAGCAGCAGGATCACATTCGCGACACGATAATTCGCGGATTCGCTTCAGCGATAAAATCTTCGATAGACCACTACGACGCCGCAAAACAAAACGCCGCCCGTCGCGCGGATACCGTAGTCAAGCACTACGGAAACATCGCGAGAAAAACTCTGGACGAGGAAACCGCCGCAATCGACGACATAATTCGCGAACTGAACGACAACTATGCAGCGGAAATCGCCCTGCTGGGACTGGGCGAATGGCTCGAACATCTGCAGTCGGAAAACAACAAGTTCAAGGAACTTATGTCCGCCAGATACTCCGAAACCGCGCAGCGTCCCGCCGGACGCATGAAAACCACCCGCGTCGAAACCGACAAAAGGCATCACGCCATACTCGACCGTATCGAGGCGCTGGTGGAAATCAATGGAATTGCGACCCATGAAGCGTTTATTCGCGAACTGAACGCGGTGTCCGAGCGCTACAAAAACCGTCTCGCGAACGACGCCGGAAGACGCAAGGCGAGCAAGACCGAAAATGCGGACAAAACCGAAAACGCGGACAATGCGGACAAGACCGAAAATGCATAATAAATCCCCGCGCACATGTCCGATCAACTGCTTCTGACGGTCGCGTTCGGCATACTGACAGTCGGTTCCGTTTATCTGATTCTCAATCGGCTTCTCCTGTCCCACGAGCGGCAGAGAAACATCGAGCTGCTGAAATCGTCGAAAAGCATAACCGTATCGCTGCGGCTGCAGGCTTATGAACGATTAGTCCTGTTTCTCGAACGAATCTCTCCCGACATGCTGCTGCTGAAACTGAAGGATCAGGCTCCGACCAACGCCGACCTGCATCTCGCCATCCTCCGACAGATCCGGTTTGAATATGAACACAACATATCTCAACAGCTTTATGTTAGCGACCGGGTCTGGTCGCGGGTAAAGGAGGCGAAGGAGAAAACCGCGCTCTTTGTCAGCGACCTCGCGAAGCGCGCGTCGCCGGCTTCCGCCTCGGTGGAACTCGCAAATCTCATCCTCAACAACATGCTGAGCGAAAACAGCTCGCCCGTAGCCGAAGCCATAGCCGAGCTGAAAGACGAAGCAAAAAGACTGCTGTAATTGAAACGTCTCGAACGAATACTGCTGCTTCTCGCCCTGATTGCCGCAATAATATTCGCCGTAACCAACAAATTCATGGTTTACGGACTTGTCGCGGTCGCGACGCTTCTGGGATTCTACCTGATATTGAAAATGATCGTCGGCGAAAAAGACGGAAAAATCGAGGAAATGGAAAGACGGATAAAGGACAGCGATTCGCGAATCAGAGAGCTTGAGGACAGAAAGATAAGCGTGTCCCAAATAAGCTCCATCGCCGAACTCGGACTGATGGAAGTCGACTCCTCGTTCACCAGAGTATTCAACCGAACCTGCGACGACGGAAAAAAAAGATTCATCGGCGCTCTCCGCATTGACATCAGAGCGAAATACGGAGTGGACTTGAAAGAACTAAGATTCAAGCGCGAAGCCGGCAAAGTGAAGGTAGCGAACCTCAACCCGAAATTCCTGTCGGTGACAGGAAAGAAATGCGAATGGCAGATAGCGGAAACAATGGAGCTGACGGAAGCGAATCCGATGAACAAAAAACTGTTCGGCAGCGAAGATTACTGGAGAACAAGAAGCCGCAACGACAAACTCACCATGCAAATATGCGACGAGATAATGAGACAGACCGAACTGGAAATGGAAACAGGCATCGAAGAGCTGGAATGGACAGAAAAAATCATGCGAAACCAGATAATGGGAATGCTCAAGCTGCTGTTCTCGCCCGATACTGAAACCATAGCCTGCGACTGCGACGAAACTTTCGTCGGAATAGAGGGGTTTTTGGTGGTTAGTGGTTAGTGGTTAGTGGTTAGTGGTTAGTGGTTAGTGGTTAGTGGTTAGTGCCTATCGGCTCAGTATCTCCGTCTCCCTCCGCCAGTCCGGCAGGCACTAACCACTAAGGGATGTGTTAAAAATAACTTAGCACACAGATGACGCGGATGACGCAGGTTTACGCAGATTCAAATCCGCGCAAATCTGTGTCATCTGTTGCCTTCACGAAAACTTCAGGCGCATGGTGCTTACTATGCTTGCCGAATTGGTTGGAACGATAAGAACTTTGCGATCCAGCAAAATGTCTTCCACCGAAACATATTCTCCGTCGAGACGGACAGGGAAAAATGTGGTGTCAAATTCCTCTATCAAATTGGGAAACGATACTATCGCCGTCGCGCGTCTTCCCTTCTCCAATATTCCTTTAGCGCGAAAAAACTCTACCGTATCCAATATCTGACGCACCATACAGTCGGGATAACCGTTTTCCTTCCGAAATGCGCGTTCGACACCTTCCGCTCATGTTTCATCCGAATAAAAACTCAGCATATCGTAATACTCCTGCATAATTTCCTTCATCGCGAAGTTGAAGTAATGCTTATCGACTGTTCCGGTTCTCGGATTTTTTATGGAGCGCATCGTTCCGCTGCGTTCGTCCATTTCGAGGAGGTTGACCTTGTCGGGCGACATCCACGAATCCGCGCTTGCGAACTCCGCCCGCTCCTCCGGCGTTGTTTCGCGGGCGATAACCGCGCCGATCAGACAGTTGTTCACCGCATACAGAATATACGGGCTGTGGGTTGTGAGAAGCAGCGAATGTTCGCGTTCCGACTGCAGCCTGTTGAACAGATAATAGATCAAGTCCCGCTGCGTTCGGGGAAACAGGTTCTGTTCCGGTTCTTCGACTATGAGGTTTGCCGCATGATACGACTTTCTTCTGGCGGCGACATCCTCCAGCGTCTTCTTCATCGCAAGCTCGGCGTCGGACGGGGACGCGGGCAACGGATTCCCGTTCCGCGCATATTCCGCAAACGAAGGTTTGGCGAACGATGCCGCCAGCGCCCTCGTTTCGTTCACCGACATCGACGCCTCCTCGTCGTATATGCTGCGCGTCAGATATTCGACGTTTGCCATCAGCGGAACCAGCGACTGAATCCCGCTCGATCCCGAACGGAGCGAAATCTCCAGACGCTTTTCGCGGAGAAACAAAACGTCGGAATCCGTTTTTTCGTTGCTGTAGAAATCCGCGCCGAGATCAAGTATGGGGAGCATGTTGTGATTCGTGAACCTGCGCTTCGCCGAATACCAGTCGTACACGAAATTCATAACGTTATCGTTCGTCTCGTTGTATCTGCCGAGATTCGGAACTGCGGAAACGAAACTTCTTTCCGCCGGAATATAAATGTTCTTCGACTTTCGATAATCGAACTCGTTCCCGACGGGCGCGATTGTCTGTTTCAGTTCCCTGCCGCTGCACGACAGACGAATGTAGTCGCCGCGGTATTCAAAAAAAGAATTATCCGAAAAATATCCCTCCTCCAGCCGGTAGAACATCGACAGACGTTCGGACGCATCGAATTTGCAGTCGCCGTCCAGCACATACCTTTTTTCAACCCATCGACAGTAGCTTATTATTTTGGCTACGGTGCTTTTTCCGCTCCCCTGCGTGCCGATTATCACGTTCACTTTGGCGAGTTCGGTCTCAATGCGCGTAATCGTTCCTATGTTTTGGATTATTATTGTATTCACTCTATTAATTATTTCTTAATAATGCGCGAAGATAGTGGAAATTCTGAATTTAGAGATGTCGAATAAATTTACAAACGATCAATTTCATCATGTTTCATCAATTATAAGTTATTTCTAACACATCCCTAAAATCAGCATTTCGCGGAGAAACAAAACGTCGGAATCCGTTTTTTCGTTACCTTCGCGCATTATTGAAATATGTGTCATGTGTGCGGAAAATACACAGCGGGAAATATTAAGATGCTTATTGGTTTTATTGACATTGTGCGCGCTTTCGAATCTTCGCGCCGACGGGATAACCGTTCGTCACATTCCGGTTGCGCGGGAGCTGCCGTCCAACACCGTGTATCGCGTGTTTCGCGACGGCGAAGGGTTCGTCTGGTTCGGCACGCCCAACGGATTTTGCCGGCACGACGGGTACGGAATGAAAAGTTTCCGTTCGGATGCAACCGATCCGGCTTTTCCTTCAAACTACGTTACCGGAGGATTCGCCGACGACCCGACGAATGGCTCCATCTGGATAGGTACCGAAAAGGGCGTGCTGATTCTCGACAAGCGCACTCACGCGATAAGACTTTTGGATACTGCCGCGTTTCTCGCCTCGCCCGTTCGGCGAATACTGCGCTCCGACGACGGAATGTGGGTGTGTTCCGACGGCGGACTGTATCTTTACGACGGCGACGGCACGCTGAAAAAGAAATATCTCGACGGCGCGCACGACATACATGCCGACGAGGACGGAACGGTGAGAGTAGCGGTCTGGAGAGGCGGCATGTACGGTCTCGACCGCTCCCGCGGCGAGTTCCTCCCCTACCCGCCGATAGGCAATGCCAACAATCCCCACAAGATATTTCGCGACAGGGAGGGGCGTTTCTGGATATGCACGTGGGGCGACGGGCTCTATCGCTTTTATCCCGACGGCAACGGACGCGGCGGGTTCTATGAACGCGCCGTATTCGGAGGCGATGTCGAGAAGAACTCGTTCAACATATTCTTCGGCATGGAACAGGACGATGTCAACGGCTATATCTGGGCGCTGTCGTACGGAGGACTGATAGTGTTCAAGCCTGACGACAACGGCGGCATCGCGACGGCGAACGAACTGTCGTCGCCGATAAACAACCTGACCAATCTGTTTTCCGACATAATCAAGGACGAGGACGGCAACCTCTGGCTCGGCACCTACGAGCAGGGCGCCATCATGGTCGATCCGGGTCGTTCGTCGGTCTCTCTCCCCGACTTGCAGTTCATCAAGACGCGAACCGGCTATGTTCCGGACATCGTGAAGGTGTTCGAGGATGCGGAGGGGGAACTCTGGCTCAAGCAAAGCCGTCTCGGAGTGTTTCTGTTCAACAGAACTACATCCGCCGTCCGACGCCTCGACGCGCTCGACAACAACGCCGCCGGCGCCATCTGCAACAACTCCGCCGACAACGAAATATGGGTCGCCGCCGACTACGCGCCGCTGATCTATCGGCTTCGGAAGTCGGGCGGACGAGCGACCGTCGTCGGAACCATCGACGCGGGCGCCGCGCTCGACGGAAACACTCGTCCGATAAGGTTTCTGCACGAGGACGGGAGCGGCGCGGTGTGGGCGGCGACGAACGACGCGGTGTTTTCGTACCGTCGCGGCGCGTGGACGGCAGTCAGAGGCGACTGTGGAACTATAACCGGTATCGCCGAAGACAGTTACGGTACAATCTGGATAGCCGCCGCCGACAAGGGTCTGCTGCAAGTGGAGCGCAAGGGGGAGGAACTCGCGGCTATCCGGCGCGATGCCGCGACATGTCGCGCCGGCGCCCGCAGCGTTTCCTGCAACATTTCCCGCATCGCCGCCGGACGGGAAGGCGAATTATGGCTGGCGATCAACGAAAAGCGCCTCTGCCGCTATGATGTTGTCTCCGGCGCGACGACAGACTACACGCGGGAGGCAAACGCGGACAACTTTGTGATTTTCAACCTCGCGGTCGGCGACAACGGTCACGTCTGGATTTCGAGCGACAAGCAGATTGTGGAATTTAATCCGCACACCGGCGCCTCGATGCGCTACGACGCTCCGGACGACTTTGCCGTCGCTTCGCTTCACGAAGATTCGATGACCAAAATACGCGACGGCTCAATCGTTTCGGGAAGCAACGACGGGATTTGCATCCTCGCGCCCTCCGCGCATCCCGATATGCCGTGCAAAAAGGCGCGAACCACAATAACCGACGTGAAAATAAACGGACAATCGGTCTATTGCGGCATGGCGAACCGCGAAGGCTCCGACTGGCGACGCAAACTCGTTCTGCAGCCGGACGAGACGAACATAGAAATAAACTTCTCGTCGTTCAACTATCGCAATCCGGGCAAAACCAGATACGCCTACATGCTCGAAGGCGTGGACCGACATTGGATTCGCACCGAACCGGGGCGGGGATTCGCCGTTTACAGCCAGCTGCGGAAGGGCGAATACGTCTTCCTCGTCAAATCCGCCGGCGACAATCAGCTCTGGAGCAACGAAACAACACGCCTCGCCATCGTCAGGAAACCCGCTCTGCACGAAAGCGCCGCAGCCTTCGCCGCCTATATCCTCGCCACGCTGGCGGCTCTGGCGGGCGGACTGCGATTCTACGCGAATCGCATCAAACTGCGCAACGAACTGCGCATGGTGCGTCTCGACAAGGAAAAGTCGGAAGAACTGATTCAGGCAAAACTGCGTTTCTTCACCAACATAGGACACGAGTTCCGCACTCCGCTGACCCTGATCCTTACGCCTCTCGGCACGCTGATAACCCAAACCGGCGACGAGGCGGCGAAACAGAAACTGTCGGCGATTCGCCGCAACGCGGAAGAAATGCTCGGACTGATCAACCAGCTGCTCGACTTCCGCAAGCTGGAAACCGGCGGCGAACAGCTGAAACTCTCGTGCGACGATTTCGTGAAGTTTGCCGAATATGCCTTTTATGCCTTCCGCGACGCGGCAACAAGCCGCTCGATACGATTTACGTTCGAAAGCGAAGTCCCCCGCGTGTTTATGAGTTTCGACAAGAGCAAAATCCGCAAGATCATCAACAATCTATACTCGAACGCCCTGAAGTTCACTCCCGACGGAGGCTCGGTGGCAACCGTTGCAGGACTCGCGGAGAAAGACGGACGGAAGTTTGTGCGTCTTGCCGTTGCGGATTCGGGCTGCGGGATACCGGAAAACGAACGCAAGGCGATTTTCGAGCGGTTCTACAGGATAGAAACCGGCGATTCGGACAAAACCGGCACCGGAATAGGCTTGCATATAGTGAAGGAATACGTGGAATTGCACGGCGGACAAATCACTATCGAAGGACGGGAGGGCGAAGGAAGCGTGTTTTCGGTGTTTATCCCCGCAGATCTGCAAGTGTCCGAATCCGAACCGAATCCCGAACCGGCGACGAATACCGAACCGGCGACGAATACTGCCCGTCCGGCGCAGGCAAATCCGGCGGTCGAACGCAGGACGGTGCTTCTCGTGGAGGACAACGCCGAATTGCGTCGATTCCTCGCCGAACAGCTCGACGGGAAGTTTGCCGTGCTGCAAGCCGCCAACGGAGCCGAAGGCGCGGATATAGCGTCGGCGAAAGTTCCCGATCTGATAGTCTCCGACTTGATGATGCCCGTGATGAACGGCGCCGAAATGTGCCGTCGCCTGAAAACAGACATAAGGACGTCGCACATACCGATAGTCCTGCTGACCGCCCTCGTGTCGGACGAATCCAAGATAGAAAGCTACAAGGCGGGAGCCGACTCCTACATCTCCAAACCGTTTAACTTCGAAGTGCTGCAAACGCGCATGGAAATGCTCGTCGAACAGCAGGAGAATCGCGTGAAACTTTTCCGCAAAACCATAGTGATAACGCCGAGCAGCATCACAACCACTTCGCTCGACGAGGAACTGATGCGCAAAGCGCTGCTGGCAGTGGAAAAAAACATGGACAATTCGGAGTATTCGGTCGATGAACTGGCATCGGAACTGGCGCTGAGTCGCCGTCACCTGTTGCGCAAGTTTCAGACGATAGTAGGTTTGTCGCCCGGCGGATTCATTCGCTCCGTCCGCCTGAAACGGGCGGCTCAACTGCTGAGAGATTCGCAATATAATGTTTCGGAAATCGCCTATATGGTCGGATTCAATACCGTAAAGTACTTTAACCGATATTTTAAGGAAGAATTCGGAACAACGCCGACGGAATACAGGAAGAATAATTATGAATTATAAATTATGAATTATGAATTGCCTGACGGACGTGTCAATTACGAATTACGAATTACGAATTACGACCTGTCAATTACGAATTACGAATTACGAATTACGAGCTGTCAATTACGAATTACGAATTACGAATTACGACCTGTCAATTACGAATTACGAATTACGAATTACGAGCTGTCAATTACGAATTACGAATTACGACCTGTCAATTACGAATTACGAATTACGAATTACGACCGGCTTCGGCGAATCAATTACGAATTACGAATTACGAGCTGTCAATTACGAATTACGAATTACGAATTACGACCTGCTTCGGCTGTCACGTCCGCAGTCGTAATTCGTAATTCGTAATTCGTAATTGACACGTCGTAATTCGTAATTGACACGTCCGTCAGGCAATTCTTAATTCTTAATTCTTAATTCTTAATTTCCAAAGTCCCGAAACGTCCGCTCATTTGTCCCGAAACATGGCGTAGGGAACGTTATAGACCTGATACTTTTGCATATTCTTTATTTTAACAACTTAAATGTAATGTTTATGCGAAATTCAAAATTAGGACTTGTGAAACGGCGGCTGTGCCTGCTATTTTTGCCGCTGTGTTTCTGTTTCTGTTTCTGTTCGGTTGTCGGACACGGGCAGAACAGCGCGAAGGTTTACGGACGGGTTGTCGATGGCGGCGGCGAACCTGTTTCGGGAGTGAACATTATCGTCAAAAACGCGACGACGGGCGCCGTAACGGGCAGCGACGGAAAATACGAGATTGCCGTGCCTGCGGACGCGACGCTGCAGTTTTCGTATATCGGCTATGTTACGCAGGAGATTGACGTCGGGGCGAGGACGGAGATAAATGTGACGCTGGAGGAGGACGAGAAGGCGCTGGAGGAGGTGGTCGTGGTGGGGTATGGCTTGCAGTCGACGAGAAAAATAACGACGGCAATCAGCAACATCAATGCGGAGGATTTGGTGCGTTCTTCTTCAACGACGACTGCGGGAGCGTTAAGCGGAAAAATGACGGGAGTCTCCACCCGTGCGCTGGACGCGCGTCCGGGTCGAGGGATCAATATTGAGATTCGCAATATGGGAAAACCGTTATACGTCATCGACGGCATACCTTACGGCGGCGACGCCAGCCGAAATTGGCTCGGAAAATCGAACGTGTCGGGGGAAGACGCATTCAACGCCCTGAGTCTGGAAGACATTGAAAGTATTTCCATACTGAAGGACGCCTCAGCCTCGGTCTATGGGCTGCGGGCGTCGAGCGGCGTAGTGCTGGTGACCACGAAGAAAGGACGCAAGGAGGATCACGTCAGGGTAAACGTCAACGGCTATTACGGCTGGCAGAGCCTTACGCGCTTTCCCGAAATGGCGAATGCTGGACAATACGTGAGAGGGCTGGTTGAAGCGGAGCAGAATGCGGGAAAAGATCCGAGCGTGCTGTATTCGAGGGAGGAATTGGCGAAATGGGAAGCCGGAACGGAACCGGGGTATAAAAATTACGATTACTATGATATTATCATGCGGAAGAATGTTCCGCAATATCATCTCAATGCAAATGTGCTCGGAGGCTCGAAAAAGTCAAACTATTATTTATCACTGTCGCATACGGCTCAGGAAGCCATGATGAAAGACTTCGATTACAACAGAACCAACCTGCAGATAAATCTTGAGAGCAATGTAGCGAAGGGACTTACCGTCGGAACGCAGACGAACGCCAGACTGGAGCGCACGAGGGACGTCGGTCTGCCCGGCGGCGACGGATACTTTTCCTCCATACTTTCTCTTTTCAGCAGTATTCCGATCTACGGACCGTATGCCAACGACAATCCGCGATACATGAATGCGATACCCAACAGACCCGACCTGAATCCCGCTCTTTTCCACAGAGATATTGCCGGATATAAGGATAATTACACTAAAAACGTGAATGTAAATTTATTTGCCGAATACAAATTCGATTTCGGTCTGTCGGCCAAGTTTACTTATTCTCATAACTATACTCATCTTGATTTCGACGGTTTCCAGTATTCCTACGAGTTTTACACTTACGACAGAACGAACGATAGGTATATACCCGGAGGAGGACAGAGTGCAAGATGGAGGCTCGAAGAGCAAACCGACGCGACGTCGCGCTACGGACAGTTTCAACTGAGTTATTCAAAGGATATGGGCGATCACAAACTGTCTGCCGTTCTCGCTTATGAAAGATCGGATTACGATCGGGCGAACAGATGGTCGAATACCGCTCCGACCAACAACTACATTCCTTTTAAAACATTGGCGGAACTTACCGGCTACGGCGACGAATGGGGCTATCAGGCAAGGTCGGGATACATCGGAAGAATCAATTACAGTTACAAGGACAAGTATATGCTGGAATTACTCGGCAGATACGACGCCTCCTATCTGTATGCAGCCGGCAAGCGGTGGGGATTCTTTCCCGGAGTTTCGGCAGGCTGGCGCATTTCGGACGAACCGTTTTTCAAGAGTCTGAAAAAGACGGTCGGCGATTTGAAGCTGAGAGTTTCCGCCGGGCAAACGGGAAGCGAAGCCGGCGTGTCCATGTTCGGATATTTGGGGGGATATAATTTCAACAGCGGAAGCGCCATACTGGACGGACAATATGTGATAGGGGTAAGCCCGCGCGGGATGCCCGTCACAAATCTTTCGTGGGAGAAAAACACGATGTATGACATAGGTATCGATGTTAAGCTTTTCGACAACAAGCTTTCCCTCACGTCGGATGTCTTCACGAAAATAATTTCGGGACGGCCGGCCGCCCGCTACGACGTTCTTCTGCCGAGCGAAGTGGGTTACTCTTTGCCGAACGAGAATCTCAACAAGGACGCTTATCGGGGCGCAGAGGGCATGATTGCTTACGCCGACAATGCGGGAGAACTGGAATACAGCGTTGCCGCCAACATTACATATTCCCGTTTCAGGAATCTCGAAACATACAAGCCGCGTTTCGGGAACTCGTGGAATGAATACCGCAGTTCCATAGAAAACCGCTGGGGCGGAGTCTGGTGGGGTTATCAGGCTGTCGGTCAGTTTCGGTCGGAAGAGGAAATACGGAATCACCCGATTGATAATGACGGACAAAACAACAGGACGCAGCTTCCGGGCGACATTATTTACAAGGACGTGAACGGCGACGGCATAATCAATGACATGGACGAAAGACCGATCGGATATCCCACCGGATGGGCGCCAATGATGAGTTACGGCGGAAACATCGGATTGCGATGGAGAGAGTTCGACCTGAACATGGATTTTGCGGGTGCCGCCATGCAGTCGTGGTTTCAGGATTACGAGTTGAGAAATCCCTTTCACGCCGGCGGGAACTCGCCCGCATATATCCTCGAAGACAGATGGCGACGCACGGATCCTTATGATCCCGACAGCGAATGGATAGCGGGAAAATATCCCGCCATCCGAAAGGGCACCAGCGCGAACAACGGAAGAAACAGCGACTTCTGGCTGCATGACGTCCGCTTCCTTCGGCTGAAGAATCTGGAATTGGGATACAGCTTGCCCGCAAGTCTGTTGACCAGGATGCATCTCAGCAGGCTGCGGATATATCTCAGCGCGTCCAACGTGTTTTCGCTGGATAATGTGCGGGAATACGGCATCGACCCCGAAATAGAAGCGAGGGCGGCAGTGGTGTATCCGCAGCAAAGAACATTTATGATAGGTTTTAATGTAACGTTTTAACAAATAAAATTATGAACAAGTATATCTGCATATCGCTATTTGCAGTCGCTGCCGGACTGTTTGCCGGCTGCAACGAGGACGGCTGGCTCGAAAGAACGCCCAAGGATAGAATCACGGACGAACAGCTTTGGAACGACGCCAGTATGATCATGGGACTTCTGGCAAACTATTACGACAGGCTGCCGCAGCTTGCGGGCGTTTTCAATACCGGAACAAGCGCGGAGTTCGACGACGCCATGTGGTCGGGACACGTTGACCAGAACGGGCGGAATGATTTGACTTACGGCGACAGCTACGGTCGCTATTGGGACTATACCTTTATTCGGGATATCAATTTGGCGCTGGAAAACATGGAAGCGTACAGCGTGAAAATCACGGACGCGCAAAAGAAGCAATTCGGCGCGGAACTTAGATTTATTCGGGCTTACGTTTATTTCGAGCTGGTTAAACGTATGGGCGGAGTTCCGCTGATTACGACCCAGCTGATCTATTCGGGCGGCGGCGATCCCGTGCCGCTACAGGTTGCCCGCGCACGGGAAACGGAAATTTACGATTTTATTTACAATGAAATTCAAGGAATAAAAGAGAATTTCAATGCAACCGAAGGAAGCCGGACGCGAGCCAATAAATATACGGCTTTGGCTCTGCAAAGTCGGGCGATGCTTTACGCCGCCTCCATTGCCAAATACAACAGTCTGATGAGTGCACCGATATCCACTCCGGGCGGAGAAGTTGGCATTCCGTCGGGAAAAGCGCCCGATTATTACAAAAAATCACTGGAAGCCTCGAAAGCCATCATTGCCAATTCGGAATATGAGCTTTACAATCCGGGAGCGGGAGCTAAGGGAGAGAACTTCTACAAACTGTTTATGGACAAAGGCGCAAAGGAAATAATCTTCGCGAAGGATTTCGCTACAGGGAAAGTTCACGGATTCACGTACGACAACGTGGTCAGAAGTTTCCGGTCGGATATCGAAGGCTCGTCCATGCTGACTCCTTCCTTAAGTCTGGTGGAGAGCTTCGATTATCTCGACGGTTCCGGAGGAGCATTGCGGGACAAGGATTCCGACGGAAATTATATTCCTTATGAAAACATGGAAGACATCTTCGCCGGCAAGGATGCCCGGCTGTACGGTACGGTAGTATATGCGGGCAGTAAATTCCGTTCCCAGTCTGTGGATATACAGGCGGGAGTAGCCGCATGGGAAAACGGAGAGTACAAATTCAAAGTCGGCAACTTGGGTACGACGTATGAAGAGGACGGAAAAAAGCTCACCGGATTCGACGGGCCGAGAGACAATGATCAGTATGTAAGCAATACAGGGTTTTATATCCGTAAATTCGTCGGCGAAGATCCTCAGAACGGCGTTCGTCCCACTTTAGCTTCAAACTGGTGGCCATGGTTCCGACTGGGCGAAATATACCTGAACGCCGCCGAAGCCGCCCTTGAGCTGGGCGAAGAACCCGAAGCGAAAAATTATGCGAATACTCTCAGAGAAATACACGGCGGATTTCCGGCAAACAGCATTGCGAATCTCAGCATCGACATCATCCGCAACGAGCGCAGGATCGAGCTGGCTTTCGAGGATCACCGCTATTTCGATCTGAAACGGTGGCGGATTGCCGACCGTGTATGGAACGGGCAGGAATCGGATCCGAATGCCGTTGTGCATGGACTGTATCCGTACCGGATTTACCGTCCCGGACATCCGGACAACGGCAAATATATTTTTGAACGGGTACGCCCCACACGCTTCAAAAGAGCCCGATTCTTCCGCTCCGCCAATTATTACTCCTCGATAGAGCAGGCGGTACTGAATAATAATCCCAAACTTGTTAAAAATCCATTCCATTAATAAAAAACGACAGAAAGATGAAAGCACGAATATTATTTGTTTCGACATTCGTTTGTTTGCTGTTTGCAGGTTGCGAATACGATAATTTCGACGAACCCGGCGCCGTTCTCTCCGGTAGGGTAGTCTATAACGGCAATCCGGTAGGCGTGCGTACGAACGGAACCCAATTGGAATTGTGGCAGACCGGCTATCAGCTATATACGAAAATTTCGGTGCATATAGCGCACGACGGCACCTTCTCCGCATCCGTGTTCGACGGACAGTATAAAATAGTCCGTCTGGCGGGCGCTCCATGGGAAGATCAATGGGGCGACACCATCATGATAAACGTGAATGGAAACACGGTTGTCGATGTGCCCGTGAAACCTTATTTTATTGTTCGCAACGAAAGCTTCAGGATGGAATCCGGTGCCGTCACTGCCCGGCTTACAATTGAAAAGATCGTTGAAGCGGCGGAAATACAATCCGTTAATCTATATCTTGGAAAAAGTGTTCTGACGGATCAGAATCGGCACGAAAAGGTGGCGGGACTGAACTTGTCGGACTATACCGCCGGCAGCGAGGCGACTATCACGGCGGAAATACCGGAAAATATGAAAAACGATGCGTATGTTTTTGCCCGCATAGGGGTACGTTCCACTTTATCCAATGAATTTTACTATACGCAGGTTCTGAAAGTAAATCTGAAATAAGCGACAAAGAACTGCCGGAGAGAGGAAAACGCCTATTTGCAACAAGGATGCCGAGTTGAAGCAGAATCCGGGATATTGAACGAAAATTAAAGAATTGTATTTTTACTGCGGGCTGTCGGAAATGCAGGTGAAAACATGCGGGGTTCGACAGCCTGTTTCGTAATTCGCAAGTTAATCTTCCGCCATTTTCAGTTTGTCGAGTTCCGCTTCCAACTCTTCTTCGGAAGGCAGCAGATTTTTAATTTCCCTGTTTGTGAGATAAGAAGCCACTCCCAAAGGCTGCATGTTTCCTCGCAGGGTGTATTCCACCTTTTTATTCTTTTTGTCGGAACAAAGTAAAAGTCCAATCGTAGGGTTATCGTTTTTGTCCTTGAGCAAATCGTCCACCGCCGAAACATAAAAATTGAGTTTACTGA
>JAITHX010000175.1 GCA_031279735.1 Prevotellaceae bacterium | reverse complement strand
TTTCGCCCGATTTAATCCGCCGGCTGTTGCGGCGTCCCCCTCTTCGACTGTGATTCGGGGACGATTGATGTAAATTATATCTCTTCATGCTAACGGGTTTTAGTTAATTTATCTTATCTGTTGAAAATTTGTCCGTCGCTCCATTACAAATTCGACGGCAAAAATATAAAGTTATTTCCAGCCGTGCAAATTTATGTGAAAAATAATTGCGAATTGTTAATTGCGGATATGCGGACAAGCACTAACCGCTAATTAAGTGGTTAGTGGTTAGTGGTTAGTGGTTAGTGGTTAGTGGTTAGTGGTTAGCGGTTAGCGGTTAGTGGATAGTGGTTAGTGGTTAGTGGTTAGTACCTGTCGGCTCAGTGTCTCCGTCTCACTCCACCCGTCTGGAAGGCACTAACCACTAACCACTAACCACTAACCACTAACCACTAACCACTTAAAACCCCTATTAAGGGATTGTGCGGTTCTTCACCGCGTCGCGGTGTTTTTTTACCGCAAGGGGCGCGGAGGCTTCGCAGAGGACGCAGGGGCTTCGCGTCCTTTGCGCAAGGTCGTTGGAGGTTGCGGATCACCGGCAGCCGGCTCTCTTCGCAAATGACGCGAAGCCCTTGCGCCCTTTGCGAAGCCTTTGCGCCCTTAGCGGTTAAAAGACACCGCAACGCGATGAAAAAATACCGCCATGCGTTAAAAATCATTAAATTATTTCATGACAATTCATAAAAATCCGAACTGCATCCTTATGCAAGTTATTTATTCGACATCTCTATTATTAATTCCGGCGTCCGTCAGGCAACTCGCAATTCGCAATTCACAATTCGCAATTTCAAAAGGATTATGTATATTTGCACCGATTTCTTAAGAACGTATTGTGTGTAAAAAGAATATTATGAGAAAGATTGTGTTTGTGTCGTTGATTTTTTGCTTGACTTTGACTGCGGGGGAAACTAAAGCGCAGAAGGAAGAACAGCTGTTTAACGGAAAAAATTTATCGAAATGGAAGTTTGTCGTCGACAAAAATTCGGAGCCTGCCGCGGCGGTGTTTTCCGTGCGCGACGGAGTGATTAACGTTAAGGGTACTTTGGGTTATATGTACACTAAAAAGAAATACTCCGACTATGTGCTGCACGTGGAATGGCGCTGGCCCGAAGAAGCGACCAACAGCGGAATATTTCTGTTGATAGCGGATGCGAAAAGTCCCTTTCCCAACGGAATAGAATGTCAGCTGGCGGCGGGCAGGGCTGGCGATCTGGTGCTGCTCGGCGGAGCGAATCTCAACGAATACAAAACGCCGCCCGAAGGTCGTCCCGCCTTTCCTGTGATTAAGAAAGCGGCTGAATCGAGCGAGAAGCCGCCGGGCGAATGGAATCAGGCAAGCATACTGGTGAAGAAAGGAGTGATAACGGTGTATATAAACGGCGTGATCCAAAATTCGGGAACCAGTCCTGTGACCGAAGGGCACATCGGGCTGCAGAGCGAAGGAAAAGCCGTTCAATTCAGAAACGTGACGCTTACCGAGTTGAAATAGGCGCTTGCCGACTGAAATACGACTGAAACAACGGAATTAATAACAAACTTAATGCATAGTAATTTTAAAAGTGTGATGAGAAAATTTGCAATAATGACAGCGTTCATCCTGTTGAATTTTTCCCTTTATTCGCAGGATTTGACTTTGACCAATCTCAAGTCGGTTAAAGTCGATAACCTTACCGGACAACAGATTCGGGATTTTCAGGATAAATACACCGAGGAGGGTTATACCCTTGACCAGGTTGAAGAACTCGCTCTCCAGAACGGTATGGCCGCCGGAGAATGGCGCAAGCTCAGGGCGCGGCTCGCGGCTCAGACAGTTGCCGAGAAACGCAGCGAATACTCCGCCGTCACCACGAGGGGCGCCGCGCAGCAGGCACAGCAAATGAGCGTCGAAACAAGCGACGGAACAAGAATCTACGGCTCCTCGCTGTTCAATACATCCAATCTGACCTTCGAGCCCAATCTGAGGCTTCCCACTCCGCTCGACTATCAGCTTGGTCCCGACGACGAACTCGTGGTGGACGTGTTCGGCTATGCCGAAGAAAGCATGAGGGCGGGAGTTACGCCGGAGGGCGTTATCCGTCTTCCGAAAGCGGGACAGATTCACGTCAACGGACTGACAGTCGAGCAGGCGAAAAAACTGATAGTAAACAAGCTCTCCATGTTTATTTCGACCATCAGCACGGGCGAATCCTACGTGAGCGTCACGCTGGGAAACATACGCAGCATGAAAATACTCGTGGTGGGCGAAGCGTTCCGTCCGGGTACCTACACGCTGCCTTCCGTTTCGTCGGTTTACAACACGCTTAACGCCTGCGGCGGTCCCAACAGAAACGGCTCGTTTCGCGAAATCAAGGTCATACGCAACGATAGGGTCATAGCTACCGTGGATATTTACGACTTCCTGATGACCGGCGAAATGAAAAACAACATCCGCCTTCAGGACCGTGACGTGCTCAAAATAGAACCTTTCAAGAAGAGAATAGAGTTCAAGGGCGAACTGAAAAACACCGGATACTTTGAAGCCAAAGGAAACGAAACTCTTTCGGATATGATGGCGTATGCCGGCGGATTCGATATCAACGCCTACAAGGATCGCGTTTCGATATTCAGAAACACTCCGAAGGAAAAACGAATCGAAGACCTAGGCTACAGCCAGTTCGATCAATTTGTGGTCGAGGACGGCGACGTCTTTGTTTTCAGTTCTCTGCTCGACCGTTTCGAAAACCGGGTGCAGATAAACGGCTCCGTATTTCGCCCCGGCATCTACGCGCTCTCTCCGGGCATGACCCTGCGACAGCTGATAGAAAAAGCCGACGGACTGAAAGAGGACGCTTTCCTCTATCGGGCTATCATCACGAGAGAAAAGGACAACAAGGAAACCGAACTTATTCCCTTTAGTCCGAGCGACGTAATACAGGGCAAAGGCGACATCCCGATGAAAAAGGAGGATGTGGTTTACATAGCCTCCGCCATCGAAATGCAGGAAAACAGAAACGTGTCGGTTTACGGAGCGGTGAAAAAGCCCGGTTCCTACAAGCTGCACGAAAACATGACCATCCAGGATCTTATCTTTCTTGCCGGAGGCGTGTCGGAATTTGCGGAACTGAGAGACGTGGAAATATACCGAGTCGAAAAAGACCCCGAAGTGTTGAAACTCGGCGAAAAGATAGCCTCGGGTCATAAAATCTCCATCAACAAAAACCTCGACGGACTCGATTTCAAGCTGGAATCGCACGATATTGTCGTGATCCGGTCTATTTCGGGATTCACCGAAACCAAACAGGTGATGATTGAAGGCGAAGTGATGTTCCCCGGCAACTACATTGTCCTGACCAACAGAGACAGGGTTTCCGACGTGATAAAAAGAGCCGGCGGGCTGAACCTCTACGCATATCCCGAAGGCGCCTTTATGATTCGAAAGGTCGAAACCACTCTCGCCGAAGAAAAACTTGAAAACGAGGTGGTCGAGAATATTTCGAGCGACATGATTTCCAAAAAACAATTCATCAGAGCCGACGCCATTCTCGGAATAGATTTGGAAAAAATACTGAAATCGCCCGGCTCGGCATACGACATGCTGCTCGAAGACGGCGACATCATCCGAATACCCAGAGAACTGCAAACCGTGCAGGTTTCCGGCGAGGTCTTTCTGCCTTCCTTAGTCAGATACGACAGAACATTCTCGTTCAGGGATTATATCGACAATTCCGGCGGCTTCTCGCCCACGTCCTACAAGCGGAAATCCTACGTGGTTTACGCCAACGGAACATCCAAGTCCAC
>JAITHX010000172.1 GCA_031279735.1 Prevotellaceae bacterium | reverse complement strand
GCAAAGGACGCGAAGCCCTTGCGTCCTTTGCGAAGCCTTTGCGCCCATTGCGTTACAAAAACACCGCAACGCGGTGAAAAAACACGCAAACTTTTTCCACACAATTCCCAGTAGAACCTAAATTATCTGGAAATGTTGGTAGAAAAAACGTCCCCCCGCTACCTCTCTCTGCTTCATGCCCGAAGGCAATTCTTAATTCTTAATTTTTAATTCTTAATTTCCGAAGGGCAATTCTTAATTCTTAATTTTTAATTCTTAATTAAAAAAGCGGACGCCTCCGAGTTCGGAAGCGTCCGCAGTACGTAATTGGTTACCGGATTTTATCCTATTATGATTGTTTCTACCGGGCTTTCGGGACCTTCCTTGCCGTGCACGTTCGAGAATCGCGCATAGATGTTTGCCTGTTTTGCAATCTGTTCGAGAGTGAACTCAAGCACGTGACGACAGGTTGACGAAAAGTCCATCTTGCGATATTCGTCGCTGTGCGTCGGCGCAACTCTGGGTTCGGTAATGGCAAGGTAGATGTAACTGCCGCTTGCATTTTGCGGTTTTTTCTTTTTGCCGGTTTCGCCGTCAAGCACTTCGATTTCGTATCTGCGTTCGCCGACTCTCTTGATGGTCATGGCGGGAACCGCATCGGGAACGCCTACTTTGGTCGGCGTGGTGTCGCGCGGCTTAATCCCGAACACCTCAAGGTCTTCCACAGGAACGGCGGAATTGTACCTGATATTTTCGTTGATGAAATTACGCCATGACGGTTCGAGATCATTTCTGGCTTCGTCGCGTGCAGTACGGGCGCCGGAAGTTCCCGTATCGGGGTTCGCTGCTATTGCCTCCTTCTCTATATACCTATCATATAGAGGCGTAACGACAGCCAGTTTTTCAGGGGCGATTCCATACGCCGTCAGATTGGTCTGCGCCTTCGCGTAGGCAATTTTGATATACTCTGTAAATCCCGTGATTGTTCGGGGAAAAATATCATGTGGCATTACTATAACTGTTTTAATTTTACTGAATTTCTCACTGTATTGCCTGAATTTTTCAGGCAATGCTTCTTTTCGTTCAAACAACATTTACGGTTTTTGCGGGGCTGTTCCCGTTACGTCTTCCGCAGCCGTTTTCCGCTGTTTTCGACTGCGGGACTGTTCGGGAGTTCTCTTCAAAAACCGTTGCAAAGCTATGCGAAATACTTTCGCCGAGATTCGCCGTTAACATTATTTACAGCGGCGCGCCGAACTGAGATTCCGATGCTGAACCGGATGTTTCAGGCAGAGATTCACGATAATTGCAGATTGGAAATGAAGCTAAGTCACTGTGGTTTTAATTTTGTGCGAAAGTAATTTTCACTGTATTTTTGAAGAGACCCGTTAAAAAACTAATTGGAAATCGAAAATTGAAAGTTGGAAACGGGGGCAATTGAAAATTGCCGCCCGACGAATAACAAAATTATGTCTAATTTTGCGGTGCTGTTTCGACGGAATAAAATATTATGGATTTACAAAACATAAAACAACATTTCGACATCATAGGCAACGCTCCCGAATTGAATCGGGCTTTGGATATAGCCTGTCAGGTTGCTCCCACCGACTTATCGGTTCTGGTTACGGGCGAAAGCGGTACCGGAAAAGAAGTATTTCCCAAAATAATACACAAATACGGGGCAAGAAAGCACGGACAGTACATCGCCGTGAACTGCGGCGCAATACCCGAAGGCACAATAGATTCGGAACTCTTCGGACACGAAAAGGGATCATTCACCGGAGCGCTCGACACCCGCAAGGGCTATTTCGAGGTGGTTGACGGAGGGACGATATTTCTGGACGAAGTAGCCGAACTGCCGGTCTCGACGCAGGTGCGGCTGCTGAGAGTTCTGGAAACGGGGGAATTTCTAAAGGTAGGCTCGTCGAAAGTACAGAGAACCAATGTTCGGGTGATAGCCGCCACGAACGTCAACCTTCCGGAAGCGATAGGATTCAACCGTTTCAGGGAAGACCTCTACTACAGGCTCAATACCGTGCCGATAGCCGTGCCG
Organism: Prevotellaceae bacterium; assembly: GCA_031279735.1. Taxonomy (GTDB): domain Bacteria; phylum Bacteroidota; class Bacteroidia; order Bacteroidales; family UBA932; genus JAIRLF01. Next base: position 10,177 of record JAITHX010000172.1, on the reverse strand, counting down.
CCGCTGAGAACCCGCAAGAACGACATTCATCTTCTGTTCAGGAAATTCGCTGCGGATTTCGCGGAAAAGTACCGTATGCCTTCCATCGTTCTCGACGCGGAGGCGAAGGAGGAACTGGAAAAGTACAGCTGGCCCGGCAATATCAGACAGCTAAAGAACGTGACGGAACAAATCTCCGTCATTGAGCACGAACGCAGCATATCGAAGGAAATACTGGAAAAATATCTGCCGCGCAACGCAAGCCTCCCCATGCTGTATAAAAACGAGGGGGCGCAGGGAAATTTCGCCTCCGAACGCGAACTGCTCTACAAGATTCTGTTCGACATGCGCAGCGAGGTGAGCGAACTGAAGCGGATGGTTTATAAAATGATCGGCAACAACACCGTCGGCTACTACGACAAGATAATCGAAGAACCGGTAGCCTATCATGAATCGGAACAAATGCAGGAACTTAGAAACGACAACATCATGGATCTTCAAAAACAGGAAAAAATAGCCATAATGCAAGTGCTGAAAAAATACAACAACAAAAGAAAACCCGCATCCGAAGCTCTGGGAATTTCGGAACGCACGCTCTACAGAAAAATCAAGGAATATAATCTGGAGGACATTAGAGATGAGGAATAAACGCAGATACGCGGCATTGCTGCCGGTTGCAGTATGTCTGGCTCTTTTCGCCTCGTGCGGAATCTATTCGTTCAACCAGAGCTATCTATCGCCCGAAGTGAAAACGATCACCATACAGTATTTTCCGAACATGTCGCTTTTAGTCGTTCCGTCGCTGAGCAATACTTTCACGGAAGCCCTGAAGGACATGTTCACGAGACAGACCCGACTGACGCAGGTCGATTCGGACGGACACCTGCAATTCAGCGGCGAAATACGGGATTACAGCATTTCGCCCACCGCAATAACAAGCGAAGAAGTTGCCTCGCAAAACAGACTGACGATTAGAGTAAAGGTAAAATACGTCAATCAAATCGACGAAACACAGAACTTCGACAAGGATTTTTCGGCTTATGCCGACTTCCCCGGAGCCGCATCCATAGAACAGCATCAGGCTCAGCTGATAGAAGAAATAACGAAAACTCTGGTGGAAAACATTTTTAACGCTTCCGTAGGCAATTGGTAATTTCATGGACTTTCACTCGTTCTACAAATATCTTAACTCCGAACTTGAACCGAGCGACGCGGAACTGAAAGATCTGGAGGCTGTCGTAAACAAAAATCCATGGTTTTTCATGGGGCGCGTGCTGCTGCTGAAGGCACTGAAAAACACCGGCGCGCGAAACTACTGGAACGCCTGCAACATCACAGCGCTATACGCGCCCAACAGAAAGCGGCTCTATGAGTTTATCGAAAACAAACAGTCGAACGTTCCCGCCGCAGCCGAAAAGAAACCCGATGCTCCGTCACGCGCGCAATACTCCGAAAACGAACGCAGTGCAAAAAACATAACTTCGATTCTCGGCAAGGAGTATTTCTCGGCGAGCGACTTCTCCGACCTGATAAACTACATGCAGAGCCACGTCTCGCAGGACGACATAATAGCCGAATTTATAAAGAACAGTCCGAACATTCCGAAAATCACCCCCGACGAAGCCGACGAACAGCCTAAAATAGACCTCGCCGACGCGGACGAGCCGGACGACGCGGCGAGCGAAGTGCTTGCCGACATATATGTCGCTCAGGGACTCTACGAAAAGGCTATAGACTGTCTCGAACGACTGAGTTTGCTCAGTCCGGAAAAAAGTATTTACTTTGCGCACAAAATTGAAAGGATTAAAAAGAATTTAATGAATTAAAAAACAAAGAACCATGTACAGTTTTTTTGCAATACTACTAATTCTGGCAGGAATATGCATGATAGGAATCGTGCTGATTCAAAATTCAAAAGGCGGAGGTCTCGCTGCCAATTTCGCCTCCGGAAATCAAACTTTCGGACACAGACAGACAGCCGACCTCGTGGAAAAAATCACATGGGGATTGGTTGCCGCAATATTCGTGTTCTGCTTTGCGGCTACCGCTTCCATAGATAAAAACGTTGTGTATTCAAATCGTTCGGCAGTTCAGGAACGCGCCAGAGGCGGGCAGATTCCGGGAGCTTTCTCTCCGACAGGACTTCCTTCCGAATCGGGACAACCGGCGGAAACACCGGCATCGGCTTCTCCGGAAAAACAGGAGTAAACAAATGATCATAGAGGTTTTAAAATCCAAACTGCATAGAGTCACAGTTACCGAAGCGAACCTCGACTACATCGGAAGCGTCACCATAGACGAAAATCTGATGGATGCAGCAAATCTCCTTGCAAACGAAAAAGTTGCCATTGTCAATATCAGCAACGGCGAGCGCCTCGAAACATACGTCATCGCCGGCAAACGCAACAGCGGAATAATAGGAATAAACGGACCCGCAGCTCACAAATGCAAGGTGAACGATGTGGTCATCATCATGTCATACGCTCAAATGGACTTCGAGGAAGCGAAATCCTTCAAACCGTCAATAGTTTTCCCCGATACGGCAACAAATACGATTGCATAGATGAATCGACGGGATAAATCTCTAACAGCCATGTTCGGAAAGATTTCGAACATGGTTTATTTTTTGTTTTTCTTCGCCCTCGCGCTCTTCGCCCTGTACTATTGCTTCCGTGAAGTGAAGTTCGGGGATCTCGTGGGAGTGCTCAAGCAGGCAAACTATTTCTATGTGGGCATATCCGTGATTACGGGCATACTCGTTATCTTCGTCCGAGCCTTGCGATGGAATATCCTGATAGATACTCTCGATGCCAAACCCTCGCTCCGCGACACCTACAACGCCATAATGGTGGGATACATCGCCAATCTGGCAGTTCCGCGTCTGGGAGAGATTATCCGCTGCGCCACGCTGAACAGGACAAACAGAATACCGGTCAACGCTCTGTTCGGTACGGTGGTGACCGAAAGAATCATCGATCTGCTGTGTCTGATGCTGCTGGCGGCGGCGGTGTTTTTTCTGAAAATGGATTTGTTTTCGCGCTTCGTCGCCGAAAACGTATTGCAGCAGTGGAAACCGATAGAGGAAAACATGTCGGCAACGACTGTTGCAGTGGCGGCGCTCGCTGTTCTCGCCTTAATCGCCGCGCTGTATTTTCTGGGAAAACGAATGTGGAAGAAACCCTTCGCGCAGAAGATCAAAAAATCGCTCGCCGGTCTGTTCGACGGACTGATAAGCATCTTCAAAATGAAAAACAGAATCCGCTTCATAGTTTACACCGTTATTATCTGGATTTGCTACCTGCTCGGCTGCGTTCTCATTCTCGAATCGCTGCCCTCGACCGCCGGACTGACGGTTGCCGACGGACTGTTTCTGCTGGTGCTCGGCACCATGGGCTGGGTTGTTCCCACTCCGGGCGGATTCGGCACGTTCCATTGGATAGTAGCCACGGGGCTAACCATGTACGGCATCCCGTTCGAAGAAGGTCTCGGCATCGCCACCCTCTCGCACGAATCGCAGTTGCCGGCAATGATCCTGCTCGGATTCATCGCTCTCATATCAGTGTCAATAACAAAATTCAAACCGATACAAAAATGATTAAAAGATTATCGTTACTGCATCTCCCGCTCTTAGGTTCAGTCTTACTCTCAGCCTTACTCTCATTCCTCCCCGCCGGCGTTGCCGACGCTCAGGGAATGCTGTTCGGAGCGCCGCAGGACGCAACCGTTCGCTGGACTTTCGGGTCGGCAAAAACCGGCGACAGCGAATACGAACTGTCGTTTAAAGCGGACATTGCCCAAAACTATTACGTGTACGGCATGGAAAAAACCGAAGGTCCGCTTCCTCTCGAATTTTCTTTCGAAGGCACAGGCTACGAACTGTCGGGCGAACCGGAGGCGGACAAAAAAACCGGAGAAAAATTCGACGAAGGTTTCTCCATCAACGTGAAATACTACAGCGGGTCGGTCACTTTCAAACAAAAGGTGAAACTTGCGGCGGAAACGGCAACCGTAAAGGGAACGATAAGCTATCAGTCCTGCTCCGCCGAACAGTGCATCCCCGGCAGCGCGGATTTTTCATTCGACCTGAAGGGCGGCAAGCCGGCGGCAATTCCGGCGACGGCTGCAACAGACAAGGCGCCTTCCTTTGCGGGCTTCTTCGTTCTGGCGTTTCTGATGGGACTGCTGGGCGTCCTCACCCCATGCGTCTTTCCGATGATTCCGATGACGGTCAGCTTTTTCATGTCCGGTTCGGACAGAAAAACGGTAATCGTCACCAAATCTCTGATATTCGAATTTTCGGTGACTTTAATCTATACCTTAGTTGGATTAATCGTCGCGCTGACGCAAAACCCCGCCTTAGCCAGCGTCCTGTCAACTCACTGGATTCCCAATCTGATGTTTTTCGCGCTTTTCGTCGTATTCGCCCTATGGTTCTTCGGACTGTTTGAAATTACGCTCCCGTCGAGTCTGGCGAACAAAGCCGACCGTCGGGTGGACAAGGGCGGCTATCTCGCCTCGTTTTTCCTCGCGATAACTCTTGCGGTGGTTTCATTCTCGTGCACGGGTCCTTTCGTGGGTACACTGCTGGTGGAATCAACACGCGACGGTTTCGCGCTGAAACCAATACTCGGAATGTTCGGTTTCGGACTGGGACTGGGCTCTCCCTTCGTCGTGTTCTCGTTCATGCCCTCTCTGATGAAGAAACTGCCCAAATCGGGCGGATGGCTCAATTCGGTGAAGGTAGTTTTTGCTTTTGTCATTTCCGCATTGAGCGTGAAATTTCTGGATATTGCCGACAATAGTCTCGGACTTGGACTGGTGACCCGCGATGCCGTTATCGCTCTGTGGATGTCTCTCGCAATACTTCTGGGCTTGTATCTGCTCGGAAAGCTCCAGCTCGCCCACGACAGCAGTCTGAAACACGTAAGCGTCTTTCGGCTGGTACTGGCTGTGGCATCGTTCGCCTTCGCTTTCTATCTGTTGCCCGGTTTGTTCGGAGCGCCATTGTCGTCAGTTTCGGCGTTTCTGCCCGCACAGGAAAAGCAGGTATTCGACCTGACTTCGCCGAACGCGAGCGGTTCGTTCCATTCCGCTCGGCAACAAACCGCTGCCGCGACTTCCATGAATACGGACATATTGTGCGGAGTGCCCAAATACTCGGACTTTCTGACTCTGCCAAAAGGCATTTCGGGCTATTTCGACTTGAAAGAGGGGCTGGCCTGTGCAAAGGCTAAAAACAAACCCGTGCTTCTGGATTTCAAGGGTCACAGCTGCAGTAACTGCAAAAAAATGGAAAAGAGCGTATTCATCGACAAAAGAGTAATCAGCATCCTCAACGAGAAATTCATCGTCATCGGTCTCTATACCGACGACAAAACGGTTCTCCCCGAATCCGAACACGTCAAGACCGATAAAGGAAAAATACTTAAAACCGTAGGCGAGATAAACCTGCACTATCAGGCTGAAACTTTCGGCTTAAGCGCACAGCCTTATTTCGTGATTACTGACGCCGACGGTGTCCCTAAGTCCAAAGGACTCGGCTACGTGTCCGACCCCGACAAATTTCTTGAATGGGTTATGCAGTAGTTATACGGTAGTTATACGATAGTTCTGCGGTCGTTATGCAATAGTATAACGACCGCAGAACTATTGTATGGGTGTATTCCAATTGTCGCTTTTTGTCTGAATCGGGATTTTCAGGATTTAAGGATTCACAGGATTCTGCGGCGACAAGCACTCCTAATCAATTACGAAATTGTCGCTTTTTGTCTGAATCGGGATTTTCAGGATTCAAGGATTCACAGGATTCTGCGGCGACAAGCACTCCTAATCAATTACGAATTACGTCCGGCTACATGACAATTACGAATTATGACCGGCTTTGGCTGTACAGCCGGACGTAATTCGTAATTCGTAATTGATTAAGAGTGCTTGTCTCCGCAGAATCCTGTGAATCCTTAAATTCTGAAAATCCTGATTCAGACAAAAAGCGACAATGTGTAATACACCCTATTGTATAACGACCGCAGAACTATTGTATAACCACCGTATAACTATTGTATAACTATCGTATAACCACCGTATAACTATTGTATAACTATTGTACCGGCTCCACGTCTGTAAAACTCTCCTCTGTCCGGCAGGCAATTTTTAATTTTTAATTTTTAATTCTTAATTCAATCTGTAAAACTCTCCTCTATCCGGCAGGCAATTCTTAATTCTTAATTTTTAATTCTTAATTCAAAACGGGCGATAAGTATGTTTAATGTATTCTTCGGCGGCTTGGAGCGCGTTAAGCGTGACGTACTTCACTTCCGAATGAGGATGTCCGTCGATGACTCTGAAACTGTTGTCGGAAACGATTTTCAGTTCTTCGGCGGGCGCAATGTTCGTGAATTTCATTGCGGATCCGTCCCATTGCAGTGTTTTGTTGAGACTTTGCAGGCGTATTGCAAGCACTCCCAGCAGTATCATTTCGTTGAACGGACCGGCATACGCGAAGTTTCCGGCGGTTTCCGTTCTGTTTTCGGGCGATTCCTTGCAGGCGCGAATCCAATCCTGTTCGTGATAGCCGTCGTGATAGCCTGTTGCGCCGGGTATGCGACGCAGGCTCTGCGGCACGACGGGCGTTCTTCCCGACAGCAGACGGGGGTTGAATCCTCCGCAATCGCACAGCAGCGAATCTCTGGCGCCGACGAAGAGACATCCTCCCAGACCGTCGCGCATGAGGTCGATGCCGTCGGGCAGAATGTCGGGACGGTAGGGCAACAGTCCGCCGTCGTACCAATAGACGTCGGCGGGGGGCATGGCGACTTTGGGCAGATTGTCGCGCGCGGGGAAACTGAATTTCACGGTTTCGGACTGCGGGGGCGATTCGGTGTTGATTGCCGACGAGCTTCCCTGCACTCTGTCGGGATATTGCAGCTTGAGCGCCCGATACACAGGGTCGAGCACGTGACAAGCCATGTCGCCGAAAGCTCCGGTGCCGAAGTCCCACCATCCGCGCCAGTTCCACGGGGTGTAAACCTGATGATACGGGCGCATGGGCGCGGGACCGACGAACAGGTTCCAATCGAGATGGCTCGGCGTTTTCATCGCGGCGGTCGGGCGCTGCAGTCCCTGCGGCCAGAGCGGACGGTTTGTCCATGCGTGTACTTCGCGCACTTCGCCTATTTCGCCGTTCCATAACCATTCGCACAACTGCCGGACGCCGTCGCCCGAACATCCCTGATTTCCCATTTGGGTGGCGACTTTATGTCGGGCAGCCAGATCGGTCAGCTGCCGGCTTTCGTGGACGGAGTGCGTCAGCGGTTTCTGGCAATAGACGTGCTTGTTTGCCGACAGAGCCGCGGCGGCGATTACGGCGTGCGTATGGTCGGGCGTGGAGATCATCACGGCGTCGATGTCCCTGCCGAGTTCGTCGAACATCCGTCGCCAGTCCTTGTAGCGTCGGGCTTTGGGGAAGTCGTTGAAACATTTTTCGGCGTAACGCCAATCCACGTCGCACAGCGCCACGATGTTTTCGGTGTTCATCCCCGTCAGATTCGGATGCCCCTTTCCGCCGATGCCCACGCCGGCGATGTTGAGTTTGTCGCTCGGCGGGATGTGCGCCGCACCGTGTTTCAGTCGTCCCATGACGCGGGAAGGTATGATGGTCAATCCCGCGGCGAGGGCGGCAGAGGTTTTGATGAATTGCCGTCTCGAGTTCATTGCCTGTTCAGTTTCTTTATTTTTATGTCGCGGAACAGGACTTTCGTTCCGTGATTCTGGAGCGAGACGTGTCCTTCGTCGAATTTGCCCCAGTCGGGGAATTTTGTCCATTTGCCGCTGTTGCGGAGTTTGTTCCACTCGTCGGAGTATTTGACGTATTTCACTGTCGCGACTCCGTTGATCACCTGCGTCACCTCGTTTCCCTCGACAAGCAGCAGCAGTCTGTTCCACTCGCCAGCCGGTTTGTAGGGTTTCGCCGCCGGCGGATACATCGCGTAGTTCGCTCCGTGGATTTGCCAGTCCTGCAATTCTTCCGTCCAACTCTCGTGGTCGATGAGCTGAAACTCCGGTCCGGTTTCGTAGGGATACACATACGCGGTGTCTTCCTTCAGCTGAAAGATGATGCCGCTGTTGGCGGCTTTCGACATGCGGTATTCTGTCGTGAAGGCGAAGTTGCGATAGATACTGTCGGTAATCAAGTCCTGACTTTCGCCGCCGCCGATGGTGTTCATCGTGAGGCAACCGTCCTCGATAGCCCAGCAGTCGGGCATGCCTTGCTGATTGTAGCCGTGCCATCCGTCGGCGGTTCGTCCGTCGAAGAGCAATTGCCAGCCCTGTTTTCTTTCACGGTCGCTCAGGGTGTTCGCCGCCGTCGGGTTCGCTATTTCGGCGTAGAGCTTCAGCGCCGGATCAGGGAGTTCGTCGCCGCACGACGCGCAGAGCATCGCCGCGAGGCACAATAAAATGAATCTTTTCATACCTATTATATGTTTTAGAAATTAAAAGTCGATTTAAGTTGAATTCTTCGTCCTTCGGCTTGGGAGCGTCTTGTCGCCTCGATGATTTCGAGGACGTGCAAGGCGTGTTCCGCGTTTATTTTCGGTTCCTTGCCCGTGGCGAGACATTCGCAGACCGCCGAGGCGCCTTCCTCCCATTTGAATCCCTGCGAATCGGTTGCAAACCGCTGTGTTCGTTCGTTCGCGACGGTGGCAATGTCCACGCCGAAGGGCATCCAGTCGTAGCCTATCAGATGCATGTTTCCTTCCGAGCCGACGATGGAGACGGTGGGTCGTTCCTGTCCCGTTCCGGCATGTCCGTATGGGTCGAAGTAATTGAAGCCGCACTGTATGTGCGACAGGACGCTGTTCTTCTCGTGCGCCATTATGATCATTGCGTTGTCCTCGGCTTCCACTCTGATGACGCCACGGTCGTCAATCTTGCGCTCCGGCGTGACCGTGTTGGTCATGGCGACAAGCGACTTCACCGGACCGAACAATCCGGTCAGGGTCGAAATGTTATACACGCCCAAATCGGGCAGACTGCCGCCGTCCTTCTCGTAGAAAAACGCCGACCAGTGCGGTCCCTGATGACCGTAATGAGCGTGGGCGGCGGCGATTCTTCCCAGCTTTCCTTCGTCGATCTGCTTCGCCATGAACGAAAACTGCGGACTTTCGACTACGGCGGGAGCGCCCCAGAGACGCACTCCCCGTCGAATGGCAAAATCGAGGAGTTCGCGACCCTCGTCGTAAGTGTTAGCCATGGGTTTTTCGCTCCAGACGTGTTTTCCCGCCTCAAGCGCCCGACGGTTCAGCTGACCGTGCGCCTGCATGTCGGTCAGGTTGACGAGCAAGTCGAAAGGCACGCCCGCCAGCATCGCGTCGATGTTCGGATAATGATTCTTCACGTTGAATTCCCGCGCTCTCCGTTCGGCGCGTTCGGGCTTGATGTCGCACAAACTCACCACGTCGGCATACCGGCACTTCGCAAGATGCGGAAGATACACGCCCGACACGCTTCCGCAACCGATTATTCCCGCTCTGATTTTCTTCGGCGAGGAGGAGGAGGAGGTTGCGGTACTGGCTGCATAACCCGTTGCCAGCGGAACCGCAACGATGGCGGCACCGAGGGTTCCCAGTCGGGAAATGAATTGTTTTCTGTTCATAATACGTTTCGTTTACCGATTTAAAAATCTGACGCAAAGTTCGGCAAGAGCCGTATGCCGCAAAATAGATAAAACGTGTATAAAAGATGGATTATTGTTGCCGACTTCAACATAGCCGGAAAAACTTTGTTCTCCGCCGACTTCGACGTCAATTTGGATAGCGGAATAAAAACAGTTAATTTTGCAAGTAAAAATTTAAAGTTCTATGCTAATGGAAACGAGACAAAAAAAACTGCCGACAGGCATTCAGACTTTCGAGAAAATCCGCGAAGAGAACCGTCTTTACGTCGATAAAACCAAATATCTGGTCAATTTAATCGACAGTGATTCGATATATTTTCTCGCCCGTCCGCGCCGTTTCGGCAAATCATTGACGATATCGACGCTCGAAGCCATGTTTTCAGGCAAAAAGGAACTGTTCAAAGGGCTGTATGCCGAAGAGTTCATGAATCGCGCGGATTATTACCCCTCGCCGGTGATACGGCTCGACATGAGCCGTGTAACGACAAACGAAGGGATACGAACGGTTGCCGATTCGGTTTCGCG
>JAITHX010000232.1 GCA_031279735.1 Prevotellaceae bacterium | reverse complement strand
CCCACGCGCCTGCTTTGTGCGGGCTTGTCGTAGAGAAACACCCAGAAGCCCATCCACAGGAAGCCCAGCACGCCGATGACGACGAAAGTTGTTTCCCATCCGTAGAGCGCTGCCAGCGGAGGGATGCAGAGAGGCGAGAAAAGCGCGCCTATCGAAGCGCCGGAATTGAAGATTGAGGTGGCATAAGCTCTGTCCTTCTTCGGGAAATACTCTGCCGTCGCCTTTACTGCGGCGGGGAAGTTGCCCGCTTCGCCCAGCGCGAGTATGCATCGCGCCACGAGGAAGCAATACATGCTGACGGTGGCTATCAGCACGGCGAGATCGCCGGTGGCGGCGGCGAGTTCTGCGGCGCCGTGCAGTCCTACGTTTGCTTCCGTCACCATTCCGCAAAGCGCGTGGAGACAGGCGCCTACGCTCCAGACGCCTATTGCCCAGAGGAAGCCCTTTTTCGTTCCCAGCCATTCGATGAATCTGCCCGCGAAGAGCATGCAGATGGCGTAAACGATAGAGAATATGGAGGTGATGGTGCCGTAGTGCGATTCGTCCCAGTGGAACTGAGGCTTAATGAACTCGTCCCATGTGAGCGACAGCAGTTGTCGGTCCAGGTAGTTGATGGTTGTGGCGAAGAAAAGCATCGCGCAGATGACCCATCTGAAGTTAGTCTTTTTATCGATAATCGTTTTCATGTTTTATTTTTCGAGTAATGTTCGGATTAAGCCCAGCGCGCTTTCGCAGATTCGGCTTATTTCGTCCCAGTTTTTCGCCGCCACCGTTTCCTTCGGAAAGAGCGACGAGCCTATGCCCACGCAATCGACGCCCGCCTCGAACCATCGCGCGAGGTTGTCCTGCACGGGTTCAACGCCGCCGGTCACCATTATTCTTGTCCACGGCATCGGCGCCTTCATGTTCTTCACGAACGAAGGACCGCCCACGTTGCCGGCGGGGAATATTTTTACTATTTCGGCTCCGAGTTCCTGCGCGTAACCCACTTCGCTTATCGAGCCGCAGCCGGGTATGTAAGCCACCTGCCGGCGGTTGCACACCTTAAACACGTCGGGGTTCAGCAGCGGACCAACCACGAAGTTGGCGCCGCATTGCAGATACAGAGAAGCTGTTCCGGCATCGACCACCGTGCCGACGCCCAGAATCAGATCTGGACATTCGACTGCCGCCCATTTCACCAGGTCGGCAAACACTTCGTGGGCGAAATCGCCGCGGTTGGTAAATTCAAAGACCCGCACTCCGCCCTTGCAGCAGGCGCGCACCACATTTTTGATAGTTTCGGGGTCTTTGTGATAGAATATCGGAAGCATTCCGGTGGCGAATATAGTTCCGCAGACTTCCGTTCTCGAGAATCTTGCCATAATCAATGTTTATTTTGTTTGACGCTAAGTTGTATTGTCTGATTATCCGTGTTATTCGTGTTATCCGCATTATCCTGTTCGGCTATCTGCTGACTCTGCCCGATCCGTCGCCCTTGAGCAGGTTTTCGACTTCGGCGACGCTCGCCAGATTGAAGTCGCCGTAAATCGTGTGTTTCAAACAGGATGCGGCGACGGCGAACTCCAGCGCCTTCAGGTCGTCGGGAGCGTAGGCTATCAGTCCGTAGATAAGACCGCCCATGAACGAATCGCCGCCGCCCACGCGATCGACGATGTGGGTGATGTCGTATCTTTTCGACTGATACAGTTTGCCGCCGGCATACAGGCATCCGCCCCATGTGTTATGATTCGCGTTGATGGAGCCTCGTAGGGTGATGATCACCTTTTTGGCTTTGGGGAAGCGTTTAGTCAGCTGCACGCAAACCGATTCGAAATGCACGGCATCGACTTCGCCTCCGGTGTGCGCGGCGTCGAACCCTTCGGGCTTTATTCCGAACACCTTTTCGGCGTCCTCCTCGTTTCCGAGTATGATGTCGCAGTAGGAAGTAAGTTCGGGCATGACTTCGGAAGCCGTTTTGCCGTATTTCCAGAGATTTTTGCGATAGTTGAGGTCGGTGGATACCGTGACGCCCGCCTCGCTTGCCGCCTTCACGGCTTCGAGACACACGTCGGCGGCGCCCTGCGATATGGCGGGGGTTATGCCTGTCCAGTGAAACCAGCCGGCATCCTTAAACACTTCCTTCCAGTCGATCATTCCGGGACGTATTTCGGCAATTGCGGAGTGCGCTCTGTCGTACACCACTTTGGAAGCGCGCGCCACCGCTCCGGTTTCGAGATAGTAGATCCCTATTCTGTCGCCGCCGCGCAATATGCTGCCTGTTCCGACATTGTTTTTGCGAATTTCTGCTATGCACCAGTCCGCGATGTCGTTTTTGGGAAGACGGGTCACGAACTCGACCGGAACGCCATAGTTGGCAAGCGAAACGGCGACATTGACTTCGCCGCCGCCGAAGTTGGCGTTCAGTCTGGAGCACTGACAAAACCGGCTGTAGTCCGGAGCCGCGAGACGCAGCATTACTTCTCCGAACGTAATTACTTTCATGTTCAAAAGACTATTTTCAATCATGTGTCTTATTTTATCGTTTAATTCGTTTACACATTACTTGCGCTTCCGCAATATCTTTGTCCTCAGATTCGTAATGACAAATATGCGATTTCTTTGCGCGCCCAAAGATATACATTTTATAGCAAATGAAAAGCGCCTGTCCGACGAAGAACGCTTCATCAGACAGGCGCCATTTGCTAATTAAAGAATCACTAATCACTAATCACTAATCACTAACCACTAATCACTAACCACTCGTTTAAAGAGAAACTCTGAGTCCGGCGCCGAAACCTATTGCGACAGGCCATGCTGTTCGGATATTTTCGGGCTGTTCGTTGTCGAAGAAGTAACCGATTTGCGGCTCCATGAACACGCCGACATTGCGGGCTATCTTGTATGTTGCGCCTATGGCTGCGTTCACCGACCATTGCAGTTTCCTGACGTCGATTTGCGTCGTTCTTTCGCTGCTGCTCAGGGAGGCGTGCAGACATTTCTCCACCGTGCCGCCTGCCGAAACGTAGATATTCCATTGAGGCGAGGCAACCGCATAGTAAACGGCGTTGAGCGGTATGCCGAGATAATGCATGCGCTGCTTGACCGTGTTGCGATTCCACTGATACTTGCTCGAAAGGAACGTGTAGTTGACTCCGCTCTCCACCGCCCATTTCCGCGACAGGCTCTTTCTGACCGACAGTTTCGCCGACAGCGGCAAACTGAAATCGGGCGCAACGTTGTCCGGAATCATCATTTCGTTCTTGTAGGTGTTCTTGATGTACTCCTTCGAGTTCTCGTCAAGTCCGAGAATCGGGTCGGCAGCCACAATCTGCGTGTTTCCGGAATTTACCGCCTGCGAATTTTCGGCGCCGACAGTGAAAGAGGCTATCCAGCCGTTGCTGCGCGTTTCCGGCAGCCGTTTCGCGGCAGAGATTTTTGTCTGCGCGGCGTCGCCCTGTGCAGTACCCTGAGCGACACTTTGAGCGACACTTTGAGCAGTACCCTGAGCGGCACCGGGTTTTAATTTGCCGGAATATCTGTCCGAATCGCTCTCGTAGGTGCCGAGCATTTTCAGCATCGGCAGTTCCGCCGCTATCCTGACGCTTCCTTTCCTGATGAGAGGCGGAGTGTCGGAGACGGTGCTCGGTAAGACGGCTGCGGCGGCTTTGGCGGTTGCCGCGAGTTTGCCGTTGTCGTCCCGATTCAGAGCGAGAACTGTTGCCTGCAGTTCCGCGTCGGGACGTTTTTCATCGCCGGCATCGACTGTTGTTTGAGTGCCCGCTCTCAAGGGAACGTCGATGTTTCGCCGCGCTTTATCGTCGATAGGCGGCGTTTTCGGCAGCAGGTCGGTTTCAGGTCTGTCCTCAACCTTCACTATCGGGGGAAGGTCGGGATTCTTAGGCGCGCGAGGAAGTTCCACGACCGCCGCGAAGAAAACGGCGGCAGCCGCAACGCTTGAAACGGCAATGAAATACATGCGCCTTCGCCTTCGCCGTTTCGTCAAAGATTTCTTGATGATTTCCCAGCCTCCCGGTACGGGCACCGCATGGCTATCCAGCTTCTGCCGGATTATTTCTTCGAAATCTCTATTTCCAATATCGTTAGACATAACTGTCACTACTTTAATTTCAAAATTTTTTCCTGTAATATGGCTCTCGCCCGGGCGTACTGCGAACGCGAAGTGCCTTCGCGAACGCCTAATTTTTCGGCTATTTCGGCATGTGAATATCCTTCCACCGCAAACATGTTGAACACCGTGCGGAACCCTGCCGGGAGTTCCATTATGCACTGCATCAACTCGTCTGCCGATATCTTGTCGATTGCTGAAACGTTGTCGTTTTCTATATAAAACGCCGTCTCAATTTCCGTGCTGTATTTCAGCACGTCGTTGCGACGCAAATGCTCCAGTGCCGTATTGACGAATATTTTTCGCATCCATCCCGCAAAAGAACCCGAACCCGAATATGTATGGAGTTTCGTAAACACTTTGATGAAACCATCCTGCAGCACGTCCTCCGCAATATTCCTGTCGCGAACGTACCTCAAGCAAACCGACATCATCATGGGGGCGTATTTCTCATATACTTGCTGTTGCGCCCGGATGTTCTTTTTTATACATCCTTTAATAAGTTGTTCTTCCATGCTTATTCGCGTACAGTTTATAGATGCATTGCCCCATGTTTTCGTTGCGTAATATCAAAAAAAATTATACAAGAAAAATTATAGAAAAAAATTATAGTTTGACGTTAAAGTTTCTCTTTTTGCTCGACGCCTTAATCGTGTCAAATCCCTTGCCGAAAACCCCCATCACGTTCGCCACCGAAAGAAGGGCGTCCGCGTCAACCGATTTTATGATTCGGTAAATGTCGTTCAGCTCGTGTTTGCGCACCAGAACTATCAGCATCTTGTTCGATTCCTGAGTGTACCAGCCGATAGAATCGAGCGCCGTCACCCCGCGTTTCTTTTCGGATACGATAGCCTCGGCTATTTCCTTATACTTTCGCGAGAAAATGAATATCTGCACCGACTGCCTGTTGCCCGACAGCAGCAAATCCACCGTATAGGAAAAAACGCCCATCACCACATATCCGTATATAATAGTGCGAATGTCGCCGTTGATGAAATACGACGAGCCGATAATTATCATGTCGCAATAGAGATACACCTTGCCGGGCGTAACGTTGCGATATTTGTTGATGATGATCGCAACGATGTCGGTGCCGCCCGCGCTGCCGCCCTTCATAAAGGTCAGCACTATGCCCGCGCCGCTCAAAGCGCCGCCGATGATGGCGCATATCAGTTTGTCGCTCTCGTCGAACTGCGAGGAAATACAGTCGGGAACGTCGAGAAAGGAAAAAAACAGCGACATGACTATAACTCCATAGATTGTTTTCGCGCCGAAATTTCCGCCCATCAGACGAAACGCCACTATCAGCAGCAGAGCGTTTATCGCGAGTATGGGAATGCCGGTGGAAACAGTCTTGCCCGACAGGAAGTAGATCACTGTGGCTATTCCCGAAACTCCGCCGCCGGCTATCTCGTTCGGTATAAGAAACGCTTTCCACGCAAAGGCGTAAATAAATATGCCTACGGAAATCATTATGTAGGACTTGAAAAGATTCAAAATCGACTTTACACACATTACCTAACAATCAATATTCGATACTACAAAATCGGGCGCAAAGGTAATTAATTTATTGAAGTTTATAGATGTATCTCTCCTATTTCCTATTGCCGTCCGCCAAAAAAATTAAGGAGGCCGGGATTGGGTGTCCTGACCTCCTTTGTTAAGCTGAACTAACCTATGAAAAACCAAATTCACTATATAAACACCCGACGTATCGAATTGTTCACGAAAAATGCATTTTTTTGTATTATTTTCTGCACAAACATAGCGTTACAATTGTTATACGGTGGTTATACGGCGGTTATACGGCGGTTATACAATAAAGGGATTGTGCGGTTATTCACCGCGTCGCGGTGTTTTTTCACCGCAGAGGACGCAGAGGCTTCGCAAGGGGCGCAGAGGCTTCGCGTCCTTTGCGCAAGGTCGCCGGAGGCTGCGGGTCAAGCCCCCAAGACTGTCACCCGCCCGCGCTTCGCACCGGACGCGACGCCCTTGCGCCCTATCCGCAGCCTCTGCGCCCCTTGCGTTACAAAAACACCGCAACGCGGTGAAAAAACACGCACCCTTTTTCCACACAATTCCCAGGAGAACCAAAAAATACGGGTTTTATGGCTTGTCCACACAATTCCCGGTAGAACCAAACTTTATAGCATAACCCTCGTACCGCCTTACATCTTCCGGCGAATCCACGCCCGCCGCGCTTTCGAGACCCTTAAAGGAATGGCTCAGGGTAAGTTTTACTTTCAGTCCGTTGTACAGAAATCTCATTTGTTCGAGACCTTCCGTGAAATCTTTCTCGTAGGGCGATTCTTCGAGTCGGGCATAGTTCATCAAAGT
>JAITHX010000220.1 GCA_031279735.1 Prevotellaceae bacterium | reverse complement strand
CGCAAAGGACGCGAAGCCTCTGCGCCCCTTGCGAAGCCTCTGCGTCCTCTGCGGTGAAAAAACACCGCGACGCGGTGAATAACCGCACAATCCCTTAATAAGGGAATAAGTGAATATATGCTGTCCGGAGGCTGCTTTGAAAAATAAGGGTTTTATGGCTTTTCCACACAATTCCCGGTAGAACCCGAATTAGAAATTACGAATTACGACCGGCCTTATCAATTACGAATTAGAAATTACGAATTACGACCGGCCTTATCAATTACGAATTAGAAATTACGAATTAGAAATTACGAATTAGAAATTACGAATTACGACCGGCTTCGGCCGTACGTCCGCAGTCGGCCGTAATTCGTAATTCGTAATTCGTAATTTCTAAATTTTACAAATCCTTCCTCCAGTAGAACATTTCGGGGTCGGCTTCATCGAAGCCCAGATCGATATAAAGGTTTTGTGCAGCGAAGTTGTCTTTACGCACTTCGAGGGTTATGCGTCCGCATTTTCTGTTGCGCGCTTCGTTGATAATGATGTTCATCAGCTGTCGTCCTATTCCTTTGCCCCGATGTTTTTTTTCGATGAACACGTCGTGAACGTTAATCATCGGACGGGCGGAGAAAGTGGAAAAGTTCTCGAAGGCAATTAACATGCCCACGAAACTTCCTCGTGTTTGAGCAAGCAGAACGATTGCTTTCGTATATGATCGAAGTCCGTCGATAAGGCTTGATCTCTCTTCGACCGATAGGGGATGCCCGCCGCCCATTTCGTCCTTTATATATTCGTTAACCAGGGCGGCCAGAGCATTGGCGTGATCCGGGTTAGAGTAGTCGCAATTTAATATTGTCGCCATTTATCAAATCAATTTTTTCGCCGTCAAATGTATGAAAAATTTCGCAATGGGAGATGAAAAATTTCCCGCGTCGTCTATTTTTTTTCTTTTGTTTTTAAGTTTCATCAGTTTACGTGATTCTTATTTTTTCGTTTTTTTGTTATATGCGCTTAAGGTTCTTTTATTCGTAGTAAACAATTTTCC
The DNA here is from genome assembly GCA_031279735.1 of Prevotellaceae bacterium. Classification (GTDB taxonomy): domain Bacteria; phylum Bacteroidota; class Bacteroidia; order Bacteroidales; family UBA932; genus JAIRLF01. The sequence goes on along the minus strand of JAITHX010000220.1, from coordinate 3,182 downwards.
TTGCGATGATGATTTCGGGAAAAAAATCCGTTATCACTGCTTTTTCCGTCCAGTTGCCGTTTTCGTCGTAACGATACAGGAATTTTCGTTCGACGAGCGGCTCGTCGCTGTCCGAGTATTCGGTGTATTCGGTTTCGTTGCCCGATTCGTCGTATGCGTATTTGATGTGCTTCACGAGATTGTTTTCGCCGTCGTACAGTCTGGAGAGGCTTATTCTGCCTATGTTGTCGTATTCGCAGGTCCATCGTTCCAGCAGCACGGAATCTGTTCTCGTAATCGACTGTATGGGGTATCCGTCTCTTTTCGATATTTCTATTTCAAAGGCGGAGTTGGTGTTGTCCTCGTCGGAGATTACTTTTTCGAGCACTGTGTTCCTGTCGGGGTAGGCTATGCTGACTATCTCGAACAGATGCTGTTCGCCGTCGTAGAACTTGCGTTCTTTTTCTCTGTTTCTCGAATCGTATCTGAACGTCTGCCGATAAAAAAACTCGTTCGACAGATAGGCGGTTTTGTGCTGCAACAGATTGTTGTCGCCGTATTCGAACATTTCTCTGAAATGGAAATCCGCGCTCGTGTCCACCATGATGCATTCCGTGATGAAGCCTGCGAAGTTGAAGTAAAGTTTGGATTCGCGCGCCGCGAAAGATTCTTCCCCAGCCCCTTCCAGAAACGACGGCGCATTGGTGGTGCGTTCTCCGATTCGTATTGAATCGTCGTCGGAGGTCTCGGGCAAAAAATATATTTCGGTAATGTTTTTCACCTTTCCCCGAAGTTTTAATCTTTCGTAATCTGTTCTCACTTCCTCACCGCTGACACAGCCCGACAAACAAGCGCACGTCAACGCTAAAATCATATATATATATCTTTCGGTCATAAAAAATTTTGCCATAAAATTAACGCTGCAAAGTTAATCAATTTTAATAAGTCGTAGATGCTAAGAAATTATTTAACATTACTCTTCCTTCCGGCAAAGTCATCCTGTCTTCTGGAACTGCTTTACATGTAAAACCGTTATCGGTAAACAGAAAACACGCCTGAAAGTTCGCTCTATCCGGAAAAACACTGTTGCGATACTATCCTGTACGAGCATGAAAAAACGAATAATCTACATCTTGCGCTCGGAAAAAATACATATCTTTGCATCGTTGTCCGGATTTGCGCGAATGTCTCGGTTTCATACTGAATCTACACGACGAACCCGCACAAAGGTATATAATTATAACAATATTATCATGAAACTCTTTTTTTGCCTTTTATTCATTGCGATTCACTGTCTGCCGATGTTCGGACAAAAGCTATCGGGCTATGCGGGAATTATGCCTTCCGCCATTCTGAGTTCGCCCAACGAAGAACTCCGCGAACTCCGCGAACTCCGCTGGCAGACACTGCTTCACAATCGCCTGAATTTCGCACTTCAGTTTTCCGAACGCTGGAGCTTCGAAGCCGGCATGCGCAATCGTCTCATAACGGGCGACAGCGACATGATCGACCCCGACGGCGCGAGTTTCGATCCCGCTTGGGCTGATCTGTCGTGGAACTGGGCGCAGGGCAACCGCCTCGTCGGCAATACCGCCTTCGACCGCCTCCGCCTCACTTTTGAACACGGCAAATGGAAGTTCCAGCTCGGCCGGCAGCGCATCAACTGGGGACAGACCTTCGTCTGGAATCCCAACGACATCTTCAACACCTATTCGTTTTTCGACTTCGACTATCCGGAACGCTCGGGCTGCGATGCTCTTCGCGTCACTTTCTTTCACAGCGAAACCGCCTCTTCGGAACTTGCCGCCTCGATCGGCGGAAACGGCAAAACCACCGTCGCCCTGCTTCATCATCGGACTTGGAAGGGTATCGACTGTCAGCTCATTGCCGGCGAACAGACGCAAACCGACTTCGTTCTCGGCGCCGCTCTGACCGGCGACTTCAAGGGGCTGAACCTGCGCGGCGAGTTTTCGTGGTTTCATCCAATCGAACGGGCAAGCGACACGAGCGGCATCGCCGCGCTTTCGCTCGGCGCCGACTACGTGTTTCCCAATTCGCTTGCCGTTCAGACCGAAGTTCTGTATAACAAGGCGGGAAAGGCAGCATCCGCCGGCGGACTGATGAGCCTCTATTCGGCTCCCCTTTCGGCAAAGCGTCTTTCGGTGTGCGACTACAGCCTGTTTGCGCAAGTCTCCATGCCTGTTACGCCGAGATTCAACGCCGCGCTGTCGGGAATGTATTTCGTCGATATAGAATCGTTCTACGCCGGACTGACCATGGACGTATCTATTGCCGAGAATTGGGATTTGTCGCTTGTCGGGCAGTTGTTCCACACCCCCGAATCCCCCGAATCCCACGCAATGCAGTTTGCCATGGGCTTCGCCCGGCTTAAATATTCATTCTGAATTGTATTACCTTTACATCCAAATTAGAAAACGATGTATTTGACCGACGAGCTTATAAAAGACATGTTCAATATTCCGCTTTTCCGCAACTTCACCAAAGCGATGCAGGAAGAAGCGCTGGCAAAAATGCAGTACCGGCTGGATATTTACCCCAGAGGCGAAATCATTATCCGACAGGGCGACACCTGCAAATATCTGCACGTTCTTCTGAAAGGAAAAATGAACGTCGATGTAATCGACATGTCGGGCAACGAGGTCAGAGTTGAAACCATTCGCGCGCCGCGCACTTTCGCCACTCCGCATGTGTTTTCCGAAAAAAATCTCTTCCCCGCAACCTTTACGGTAGTCGAAGAAATCACCCTGATGCGCATCTCCTCCGAATCTTTCTTCGCCCTGATGAGTTCCACCCCCGTCCTGCTTCAAAATTTTCTCCGCGTAAGCGCGAACTGCAACAAATGCACCATGGCCCGACTGCGCGTTCTCACATATAGAACCATCCGCACACGATTCGTCAGCTATCTGTTCGACCGTCTGCCGGAAACTTCCGACACGGTAAAACTCGAACACAATCAGGAACAGCTTGCCGAATATCTCGGCGTTACCCGTCCCGCTCTCGCGCGGGAAATACGCAAAATGACAGACGAAAAACTTATACGTGTCTCGCGAGGAGAAGTATCCGTCGTCAGCCGTCGTGAGTTGCTGCGACTGCTGTAATTAATTGTTAATTGTTAAGTGTTAATTGTTAATTGTTAATTGTTAATTGTTAATTGTTAATTGTTAATTGTTAATTGTTAATTG
>JAITHX010000206.1 GCA_031279735.1 Prevotellaceae bacterium | reverse complement strand
GGCCAGGCCCCGACTAAAAAACCGAAAAACCCACATTATATATCACACATCCCGGCTATCCTGCCCCCCCGCCGTTTTTAGAGCCGGGGCTTGCCGCGTCTCCGTGCCGCGTCTCCGTGCTGCGTCTCCATGCTGCGTCTCCAGCTGCGTCTCCATGCTGCGTCTCCAGCCGCGTCTCCGTGCCGCGTCTTCTATTTTCAACTCACGATTTTAACGCGACGGAAGCATAACGCGACAGAAGTATAAACGCTCTGCAGCAGACAAGCATCTCCCTGCAAAGGAGTCGGGCATCTCGCTGTGCGGAGATGCCCGACTCGTTGTAGCGAGATGCCCGACTCGCTGCTGGGGAGTCGGGCATCTCGCTGTGTGGAGATGCCCGACTCCCTTCAGGGAGATGCCCGACTCCCCTGTAGTGAGTCGGGCATCTCCACACAACGAGTCGGGCATCTCGTTTGCGGATTTGCAGGACGAAAGAAAGCGGTTAGCGGTTAGCACCTTCGGGACTGGTGTAGTCGGGTTGTCGTTTGGTCGATTTCGGTCGATTTCGGTCGAACAAAATCGACCAAAATCGACAGAAATCGACCAAACTGCTAACCACTAAGTTTTCGGTATATCGGATTGGTCGATAGGATTGAAGTGTTTCCGACGAGGAAAAGCTGTTTGCGCGCCCTTGTGAGCGCCACGTTCAGTTTGCGGTCGATTGTTATTTCGTCGTCGAGGATAAGGTTGGCGAGCAGGTCGATTTGATACGGGTGGTTCACGCAGAAGGAATAGATGATGATGTCGCGCTGCGAGCCTTGGTATCGTTCGACGGTATCGACGGTAACGTCGTTGAGTTCGGGGATATTCAGGCGGCTTATTTCGTTTTTGACGAGGGCGATCTGGTTTCGGTAGGGAGTGATGACCCCGATGCTTTTTCGGGCGTCGAAGCGGAGATTGTTTTTCAGATACAGTCCGTGCAGCGTTCTCAGGGATTCGGCGACGATGCGCGCCTCGTGCCGGTTGACTTTGTTCGATCTGCCCGTGTCCCTTTCGGCTTCGAAGAAAGCGAGACGGCGGGTTGCCAGCGTTTGTTCGAGAGCGTTGTCGCGGTCGAACACCGTAAATTCGAGCGGGGCTGTCTGATGCGGCAACATGCACGATTCAAGTCTGCCGCGGTAGAACTCCCGATTGGGGAAGTCGCATATTTCGGGATGCATGCGTCCCTGACGGTTCAGCATGTCCGAAACTTCGGCGCGGTTCGCGTTGAGGCGGCAGAGACGCTCGAAGAGTGAATTTCGCCGGTCGGTCAGTCCGATGGACAGCAGTTCCGGCGAATCGACCCGCGAATCGGCGGACGACTGCATCACGACGGCGGGCAACTGCTTGTAGTCGCCTATCAGGATGAATTTGTCTATGGCGCTGTTGCCGTCGGCATCTTTCGCCGAGAGTATTCCGACGATTTGCGGTTCGAGAATCTGCGAGGCTTCGTCCACTATGGCGACGTGAAAGTGTTTGATGCGGAACAGTTCGAGTTTGCCGGAGATGGATGCGGTGGTGCCGGCGAAGATTCGGTGTCGGGCTATCGCGGCTTTCACCTCCTCTCGTGTGCGACATGCGGCGAGCGCCTTGTCGAGAAGTTTGTTGCGGTGACATTCGCGGCTCGACAGTTCCGAGCCTATTCTCAGATATGGAGGCGTGCCGGCTATGGCGTCGAGAGCGTCGCATGTTTCGTCAACCGCCCTGTTGGTGTAGGCAAGCAGAAGAATGTTGACGTTCGGGTCGGCGTAAAACTCTTCGACCATAGAGCGGAGAGCAATGGAAGTCTTTCCCGTTCCCGGAGGTCCGGTCAGCAGGAAGCAGTCGAGAGCCTGTTTCGCTTTCAGCGTTATGCGGTCGATGTCGGCGTTGAGGTAGCGTCCGACGAGGGTTGCGGAGGCGTCGTGTCGGGGCGGGCGACGGTTCAGAAGCAGGTCGCGACGCTGCTTGTCGGCTTGCAGAAAGGCATACAGAGCTTTGTACATCGAGTTGAACGAGGAGTCGAGAAAATCGTGTTCGACTGCATATTTGCTGTCGGGCGAAAACACCGACGGGTTTCTCTGTCTGAATCGCAGGCGAACGGTGACGGCATCGGGGGCGAGGGTTTCTATCACGCCCTTGAAGATACGTTTGCCGGTGGGTTTGTCGCTGTCCGAATTGCGTTCGTAGAGAATCACTATGTCGCCGAGTCTGAAATTGGGGAGAAAAAGCTGTTCGGAGTCGTGTTCGGGGTCGTGTTCGGGAACGCGGAGGGCGACGGTTGGAGGATCGTTATCCGAATTGTTTTCGACTACGGTCAGGTCGGGAAGTATTTCGCCCGCTTCCTTTTTCACGTCGCCCGAAAGCAGGCGGGGAACGGCGGCGCTTCCGACCGATTCGCCGTCGGCTCCGCATCCGGTTTTCGACAGGAAATGTTCGCGCGCGACAAAGGAATAAAACGACAGGAAATAGGATTTCTCGACCGCGTCCGCTTCGTCGAAGGGTTTGCGGAATTCGAGGATTTGCGGAATGATGTAGCCGTCGAGGAATCGCGCGTTGAAAGGCGTTCGTTCCACCATGTTTTCGGGCGTGAGCGAGGCGAAGAGTTTTTCGGCTTCGGTTCCGGTTTTGTCGAGGGCGACGGCTTTTTCGGTTGCCGCTATCATGTTGCGCAGGTTGAGCGCTTCCTTGATTGCCGACAGATGAGGTTTCGCGAAGCGCAGATTGGCGCGCGGGTCGGTGTATCGGGAATAGAGCAGGTAGGTGTCGAGGCGGTTGAAGGGCACGCCCAGCACTTTCTGAATCACTATCTGGTAGAGAAACGCCTGAGTGCGGTGGTTCGTTCCGGCGAGCGAATGGTCGGTTTCGGGATACGGCGCTTTGCCCGATTTGAGTTCTATCACCACGTTGCGCGAATCGCTCAGTTGCAGAAAGTCGAGGCGTCCCTGCACGCCGAGATGTTCGCAAATGAAGTGAGGTTCGAGAGCGGCACTGTTCCGGTCGATGTTTTCGGCGGGAAAGAGGTGATTCACGATGCGGCGGATATTGTCGAACTGCGTCCGGATGCCGGCGAAGAAGTCGCGTCCTATTCCCTGACATACCGAAAATTCGAGCGGAGCGGAACGGAACACTTTGGCGATGGTCGTTTCGTAAACTACGGGAGCGTCGGGCGTTTCGTTCACGAACTCGTCCAGAAACAGGTTTGCGGCGTTCCCCTGAAGGATGTGCGGGGAGGGACTGACGGATTCAAACCGCGACCTGAAGAAGTGGAGGTGGGAGTGTCCGTAGTCCTTCACGCAGTCGGCGAGAGTGCTTATGTCGGTCAGGCAGTCGGGTTCGACGATGATTATTTCGGGCAGGTAAACGCCGTCGTCCTCGACGGCTACATCTATCAGATTCATCTGACAGTGTTCGCGCGTTGCGAGTATGCCCGGAGTAAACTCACGGTTGACGTTCTCGACGTCGTAGCGTATCCTCAATGGCTCGTCCGTCGGACTGTCCTCGTCGAAGGCGTAAAGGAACGTTCCGTCACGTTCCACGACGTTTACCCGTATCCGTTCCAGTCTTTTGGCGGGTGCGGCAGGCGCGTCGTCGTCACCCGCCGCGAGCAACGAAAGCGCTTCGGGCATCGGCAGCGAGTAAATCCGGCTCACGGCAACGGCAATAGCTTTCAGGTCGCGCCGGAACTCTTCGTCGGAAGGCTCGTAGCCCGAACGAGCTACTTTGTTCGCCCTGATTCTGAAGGAGTGTATCCGTCGGGAATCTTTCCCGCTTAACCCCGCTTTAAGACAGACGCGACTTAATCGCGAAAACAGATTCGAGTATCTCACGGGTTCGTCCGAAGTGAGTTCCGTTGTCATTCGCTCGAGCATCACTCGGAGACGCGAATATTTCTCCCTGATTTCGCTTCCGTCGTTCAGACATTCGACAAGACTGTCGAGGTATTCCGTTCCATGCATTGTTCGATGTTTTTTATTGATTCTTCCTTTCCTTTCTTGACATTTTTATCTCGTGATTTATTTCTTCCAGCGTCATTTTGTCGGTTCCATTTTCCACGGATTGACGCTGTATTGATTTAACCGCTTCGATTGCTTTTGCCCTGCGAATGGTCGAGAGTGTATCCTCAGTATTTACAGTAACTAATTTCATATCATTATTTGTGTGTAATTATTTTTTCCGCAAAATTACATGTTATTCACGGATTTTGTATTTTTGCCATGAATATAAAATGTATATAAAGAAGGAATGAAATTACGGATAATTTGAATGAATACAACAATGAATGAATTAGAAAGAGACCAACATTTTTCGGAAGACGAATACGTCAAATGGAGCGATACCGTTTGCGAAACAATAGAACGGGCAAAACTTAGCTCCTCGCTGAAAGTTAATTCGGATTTACTGCAACTGTATCATACGACAGGCAGGGAGATAGCCCTAAAGCAGAAACAGCAGGGCTGGGGAACGAGGGCGGTTAAACGGCTATCCGTCGATTTGCAAAAACGCTATCCGGGCGAGAGCGGATTTTCGGAACGCAACCTGCGCAACATGAAATATTTTGCCGAAGAATATCCCGATTTTCCGTTTTGGCAGGTGCCGCTTGCCAAATTACATAACGGAGAGAAATCTTCAATCTGGCAAGCCTTACCCGCCAAATTAAAAGACGGTGCCGAATTTGTGCAAGTCCCGCTTGTACAAATTCCGTGGTATCACCATATTTCGTTGCTCAGCCGGGTGAAGAACACTGCCGAAAGGCTTTTTTATATGGTTAAGGCGGCTGAGAACGCCTGGAGCAGAGATGTCATGCTGCTGCAAGTCAGCAACGGCTTATACCACAACTACGGCAAGGCAATCAATAATTTTTCCGCCGTTTTGCCGCCTTATCAGTCGGATTTGGCGAAAGCTATTTTTAAAGATCCCTATAAATTCGGCTTTCTCGACATTAACGAAAAGGCAAATGAGCGAATAATTGAAAACAGACTCGTTCGGCAGTTACTTGACTTTTTGCTTGAAATGGGCAAGGGTTTTGCCTTTGTCGGAAATCAATATCATCTGGAGATAGACGGCGACGACTATTATATCGATATTTTAATGTATCATACGAAATTGCACTGTTATGTAGTTATTGAACTGAAAGCGGTGGAATTTATTCCCGAATTTATCAGTAAACTCAATTTTTATGTTTCGGCGGTGGACGATTTGCTCAAGGACAAAAACGATAACCCTACGATTGGACTTTTACTTTGTTCCGACAAAAAGAATAAAAAGGTGGAATACACC
>JAITHX010000038.1 GCA_031279735.1 Prevotellaceae bacterium | reverse complement strand
AAAGGCTTCGCGTCCTTTGCAAAGCCCTTGCGCCCTTTGCGCAAGGTCGTTGGAGGTTGCGGATCAAGACCGGCAGCCGGCGCTCTTCGCAAAGGATGCGAAGCCCTTGCGCCCTTTGCTAAGCCTCTGCGCCCCTTGCGTTACAAAAACACCGCAACGCGGTGAAAAAACACGCAACCTTTTTCCACACAATTTCCGGTAGAACCTAATTTCAAAGGGGGGAGACCGCAGCGCCTCCCCCCTTATCTTAACATTACTCCGTTGAGTTTCCGTAGCTTCTTTCGTAATTCGTAATTCGTAATTCGTAATTCGTAATTCGTAATTCGTAATTGAGAATTACTTTCTCATGGCTTCTTTCGGGGTGCGTCCGGGTTTGGGGGGCACGCCTTCTTCGTAGAAGGGCAGAGGTCCGAGTTCGTATTTGTCGGGTCCGTAGCGGAGGCTCGACGAATAGATTTCGTCCCAGCTTAATGATTTTCCGGTGTAGGCGGCTTCGCGTCCGAGAATTGCAATCAGAGTGGAATAAGCCAAGTCTTCGGCTTGGTTGATTTTCTTGCCCTGACGGATGGATTCCACCAGATGGATGTGTTCCTGGTCGTAGGGGCTTTTCACGGGATTCGTCTTATAGTCGTAAGCCCAGAGAGTTTTGCCGCTGTAGTCTTCGATATGGATGCCGTTTTTCGTTGTGAATATGCCTTTGGTTCCATATACCTGTTCGGAAACATTGTGTTCGGTTTCGTCTATCTGACGCGCGGTAGCCAACATCTTTTTGTTGTTTTCGTAATAGTAGTCCACGCTGAAGAAGTCGAATATGTCGCCTGTCAGACGCTGTGCGCGTCCGCCGAAGCCTACTGCGCGAACGGGACGCATACCCATGAACCAAGTCACGACGTCGATGTTGTGAATCGCCTGGTCTAAGATGTGGTCGCCGCTGAGCCATTTAATGTTGAACCAGTTGCGGATACAATATTCCATGTCGCTCCATTCCTTCCGCTTGCTCTGGTTCCACCATGCACCCTGATCCCAGTGGGCCGAAGCCGAAACGAGGTCGCCTATCAGTCCGTTCTTCACTTGGATGTAACCTTCCCAATAGTCCTTTGAATGGCGGCGCTGATTTCCGGTGACGACGGTCAAGCCTTTGGTGCTTGCGATTTTCGCCGATGCCAGAACCGTGCGTATTCCCGACGGATCGACCGCGCAGGGTTTTTCCATGAATATGTGTTTGCCCGCCTTCACCGCCGCATCGAAATGTTCGGGACGGAAATGTGTGGGCGTGCAAAGCAGAACCACGTCTATTTCGGGCATTTCCAGCACCTTTTTGTAGGCGTCGAAACCCAGAAAGCAATTGGCGTCGGGAACCGTGCAGTTGTTTTTTTCTTTCAGCCAGTTGCGCGATGCTGTCATTCGGTCGGGGAATATATCGGCCATGGCAAAGAGGGACAGATTCGGTCCCGCCTTTAGAAATTGGTGTGCCGCGCCCGTTCCGCGTTCGCCGCAGCCGACGAGCGCCGCCTTCAGGGGTTTTCCGTCGGGGGCGATGTCGGAAAAGGAATACATTCCGAGTTCCTGCGGGGTGTAGGTCTTAGTCGCCTTAGATTCGGACGACTGTGTTGCGCACGACGACAATAAAGATGGTATTCCCAGCGTGCTGCCTGCGCCTATGAGTGCGGCGCCGGATAAAAAATCTCTTCTTTTCATGAGTCTTTCTTTGTTTCTATTCGTTAATTTTTTTTGTAATTATCAGTTAACTAAATCGGCACAAATGTAATTAAAAAAATTAAGAATTAAAAATTAAGAATTAAGAATTGCCCTTCGGGAATTAAGAATTAAGAATTAAAAATTAAGAATTGCCCTTCGGGCATGAAGCCGGATGCGGGAGAGTTTCGATGTATTTTTAGAGACCGCCGAAAGAGACAGAGCGGGCATAAAGCCGGATGCGGGAGAGTTTCGATGTATTTTTAGAGACCGCCGAAAGAGACGGAGCGGGCATGAAGCCGGATGCGGGAGAGTTTCGATCCGCATCCGGCTTCATGCCCGAAGGCAATTCTTAATTCTTAATTCTTAATTCTTAATTTCCGCAGGCAATTCTTAATTCTTAATTTCCGAAGGATTATCTCTATTTTTGTACCGTTATCACACGGCATGATAATGGTGCAAAAATTTGTGATAACGTTTTGTAATGAGAATGGTAATATCGATATTGGGTGTTCGTGCCGAACTTGTTCCAATGCAGAGGAACAGATTGAAGGGACTTAATGCGGATTTGCTGCTGCGGTTTGCGTATTATACTGCCGTATTTAACTGTAAGGACTTGTGCTTTATTCGGATGAAAGACGGAAGTTCGCTCAGTCCCTTTAAATACGGGAATATCGCAAGGCAAATCGAAACGGTGATCGACATGCCTGTCGTTGTCCTCGCGGAATCATTGTCCTATCGCGAACGCGAACGCTTTATCGGTCAAGGCGTGTATTTCGTAGTTTCGGATAAATATGCTTTTCTTCCGTCGCTCGTTGCCAATGTGAGGGTGAAGGAAAAGAAACGGCAGCCGTCGGCACTGACGCCTGCCGCTCAATATCTGCTGCTGTACTGTCTTTTGGAAAACAGCCGCAAGGTTTTTACCATCCGTCAGATGGAAACGCTTCTGCCGTATAACTACCTTGCCATAGCGCGTGCCGTTGTCAATCTGGAAAACTTGCAGCTGTGCAAAACTGTAAAAGACGATTCGGGAATGAAAACCGTTTCTCTCGAGCATGATAAGCGCGAAAGCTGGGACAAGGCGCAAACATATCTGTCGTCGCCCGTAAAGAAGGTTGTTTATATGGACAGTAGGGCTGAAGGAAACTTCCGTATCGGCGGGATAAATGCCTTGTCGCACTATTCTCGCCTGAATCCGGAACAATACGATACTTTGGCGATATGGGACAGGGACTTCACCGAATTATCCTTGCGATACAATGAAGTCGAAGGCAATTACAAAATCGAAATCTGGAAATATCCGGTTTCCATGCCTTGTTTGTTGAACGAAAAAATCGTTGATAAACTTTCATTGTATCTTTCCCTTAAAAATGAACCGGATGCTCGTGTGGAAAAAGAATTGGAAAAATTAATTGAAAATATAAAATGGCATTTCTGAATCTGACGGAAGAAAAGAAAACCAATCCGGCTGTCCGCCGCAGTGACATCAAGAAACATAGAGACGATGTTTTCAAGTTGTTGGCAATGCGCATCGACCCGTTTACTCCCGTCGAATTATCCGCCTCCATGAAAGAAGAAAGAGGATATTTGGACATTATGAAAGAAATATTCTTGATTCTTGATTAGTCCGCAACAAAGATTCGCTTCACCCTTCGCGACACCGAAGTCAGAACCTCGTAGGATATGGTGCCGAGTATTGCGGCGATGTCGTCGGCCGACGGATTGTCGCCGATGATCACCACCTTGTCGCCCTCGGCGGCTTCGATGCCGGTGACGTCGATCATGCAGGCGTCCATGCAGACGTTGCCTATCAGGGGGGCTGGCGTTCCGTTCACCGCGAAGTATCCCGCGCCGTTGCCCAGCTTGCGGTCGAGACCGTCGGCGTAGCCTATCGGAACGGTGGCGATTCGTCGTGCGCTCTCTACCCGTCCGTGTCGTCCGTAGCCTACGGTTTCGTCGGGCGCTACGGTTTTGATTCTGACTATTGCGCTTCGGAGCGTCGCGGCTCTGCGCAGCCCGCGCATTTCGCCGCCGTAGCCGTAGAGACCTATTCCAAGTCGCACCATGTCAAACTGCGCTTCGGGAAAACGCTCGATTCCCGCCGAGTTGAGTATATGTTTCGTGAAGCGTCGTCCCGTTTCGGCTTCCAGCCGGGTGCAGAACGACGCGAAGCGGGCTATTTGCCGGCGGGTGAACTCGTCGTGGCGGGGTTCGTCGGCGGCGGCGAGGTGCGAAAAAACCGATGCTATCTCTATCGCGTCGTCGCTGGCAATGAGGCGGCACAGGGCGGGAAGGTCGTCGTCCGACAGTCCGAGACGGTTCATGCCCGTATCGACCTTGATGTGCACGGGGTAGCGGACTGCGCCGATTCGCGACGCCACCGACAGAAACGCCGACAGCGAGTTCCGGCTGTATATCTCCGGTTCGAGACGATAGTCGATCATGAGATCGAAATTGTCGGGATCGGTGTTCAGCACCACAATCGGCATTTCTATGCCGGCTTCGCGCAGCTCGATCCCCTCGTCGGCGTAGGCAACGGCAAGATAATCTACCCGATGATATTGCAGCAGCGAGGCTATTTCGACGCCTCCGTGCCCGTAGGAAAAAGCCTTGACCATTGCCGCGAGTTTGGTTTCGGGCTTGAGTTTGGAGCGGAAGAGATTGAGATTGTCGGTCAGAGCGTCGAGGTTGACCTCCATCACGGTCTGATGCGTTTTGTGTTCGAGCAGGCGCGAGATTCGCTCGAACCTGAAACGTCGCCCGCCCTTCAGCAGCACCGCTTCGCCGCCGAACTCCGATTTGCTGCATCGACGGAGGAACGATTCGGTGTCGGCATAAAATTCAATCCGTTCGATGTCGAGCGCGGCGAACGCGCGCGAGTTGCGGCTCAGCGCCTCGCCTATGCCCGCGAAGCGCGTTATGCCTTTGTCGCGCAGCAGTTCGGCGACTGCCGAATAGAGTTTCCGTTCGTCGGCGTCGCTTTGCAGTATGTCGGAGAGGACGAGGGTTTTTCTGGCGTGCCGCGTCATTCCGCCCAGAAAGTTCAGCGCGATGCCGAGCGAGTTGATGTCCGAATTGTAGGAATCGTTGATTATGGTGCAGCCGTTGACGCCCGCCTTCAGTTCGAGGCGCATGGCGACGGGTTCGAGCGCGGCGACCGCCGCGCTCAGCGTTCGCTCGTCGATGCCGGCGAGCAGGGCGAAGGCGATGCAGTGCATCAGATTTTCTATCGAAGCCGGATCGGAAAAAGGCGTCTCGAACATCATCCGGCGCCGTTCGGGATTGAGCTGAAGATGCAGGACTGCGCCTCCGGCGGGGCGCGGCGCGACGGCGAGAATCTGCAGCCGGACGCCGGCGGCGCGTCCCCAGGCGAAAAGCGCGTCGGCGCGTTTTGCGGTTGCGTCGGCGCGTTCTTCGGTTGCGTCGGCGCGTTCTTCGGCTGCATCGGCGCGTTTCGAGGCTACGACGGCGCGATGCACCCTCTCGTCGTCGGCGCAATAGACAAGCGTGCGGGAACGGTCGAAAAGCGAGAGTTTTTCTCTGATTTTTTGTTCCGTGTCGCCGAAATTTTCCTGATGCGCGTCGCCTATGCAGGTGAAAATCCCGATGTCGGGACGAAGCATTCTTTCAATGCGCCTCATTTCGCCCGGCATGGAAATCCCCGCTTCGAACACTCCGAGTTCCGAAGCGCTGTCGGCCATCAGAATCGACAGCGGGACGCCGACTTGCGAATTGTAGCTTCGCGGACTGCGACTGATGCGCTTCGTGCCGGCGAATATCCGGTGAATCCACTCCTTGACGCAAGTCTTGCCGTTGCTTCCCGTGATGCCGAGCACGGGAAAGGCGAACGTGTCGCGATAGTTGCGCGCCAGAGCCTGCAGAGCGTCGAGAGTGTCGGCAACCGTCGCGAAGTTCGATTCGGGGAAGTCGCCGACGGGAAAATCCTCGTTCACCATGAAGTTCGCGACGCCTCGCGCACTCAGTTCGCCAACGTAGCGGTGCCCGTCGTGCCGTTCGCCCTTCAGCGCGATAAACATTTCGCTGCCGTCGGCAAGGATGCCTTCGCGACTGTCGGTGAAAATCCGCCCTACAACCGTATCCCTGCCCGCGAAGCGTCCGCCCGCAACAGCGGCGATTTCGGAAAGCGGGAGCCGAATCCGGGAATCGAGACTGATCACTTCGGCTTGTTTACGGTAAGCTGATGCAGGGCGCCTATCTTCAGCGGTCCTCCGTGCTTGAATCGCGCAACATAATAGTCCGACGTCAAGTCCGAAATGGTTACCCCGCGCGAGGAAGAGGCGTGCACGAACTTTCCGTTGTGAAGATACAGTCCGACATGCGAAACTACCTTGCCGTCGAACTCGAAGAACACCAGATCGCCCTCCTGAAGGTTCTTTGTTATTTTTATAGCCTTGTCGAGGTCTTTCGTGGAGCGTTGGATGACACGATTCGTCAAACTTTTGTACACCACCGACACGAATCCCGAACAGTCTATGCCCGATCTGCTCATGCCCCCGTACTTATAGGGCGTTCCCAGCCATTGGTCCAGCAGTTCGTATAATTCGGGAGTTTTCAGGCGCGACACCGGAACGCTCAACCATGAAGCGTATTTTCGTAAAATCGGATGTTCGGAATCGTGCTCCTGCACAATCTTAATTTCGGATTTGCTCGACCTGCCGGACGAACACGACTGTGTTCCAATCGCCAAAAGAAACATGACAACATAAGCCGCGTATTCGATACATGAATCTATCCTTTTCATTCTCAAACCACATTTTTTCAGAGCACAAAAATACTATTTTTTGGCAATACTCGCGATTTTCGACAAAACGACCTTGAATCCATGCTGTTCGTTGGAAAATTGAACGTTGCAGCCTTTATGGTCGGCGCAGGCATTTATTATGCGTTTTATGCCAAGCCCGTATTTTTCGACCAGTCCCGTTTCCTTGAACATCGAGCCTATCAGGATGTTTCTGGCTTTAGGCGTATAATCGTCGGAAAGCAGCTTATCGACGGTCAGATTGTCCATGAGTCTTCCCGGATTGAAAAATTCGATTCTGTCGTCGAAAATTTTCACAATGGAATCTCCGCTGTCCTGATAATTTCTGTGCACAATCATGTTTAGAACTATTTCCCTTATAGCTTCTTCCGAATAGTCGAAACGTTCTTCCCGCCGCAAATTGCCCGTAATAATGTATTCGGTCATTAAATGTTTGCGAATAAAAGCCATAAGTTCTTCGACTTCCGAAAACAGATCGCTGTGTATGGATACGGAATCAATGACTTTCGTCGGACTTTTGAACCGTCCGGCTTCTATTCCCGTCAGCGGAGTGTAATCCCCGGCAAACAGCAGAAACGCCGCGTATGTCAACTGTCCGTCGCGTATCAGTTCGTATTTCCGCAGCATGCGCAGAGGATCGCTTTCGTATGTTCCGTTGTATCTTTTCGAAAGAAAGGCGTTGACCTTGTCCATCGAAATATCGTCCAGGCTATGATGCCCGTCGATGTAATAATCCCAGCTCGAATGAAACGTTTTGAGATACAAATCCGAAATCTCGCTTAGCGACAATCGGTGATTTGAATTTTTAACCCGCTTGTAATAGCGTCCCAGTATCGACACCGGCTTCACGGGATACTCCTTTACCGACAGAACGACAATGGCTTTCCCGTTGTATTCAATTGTTTCTTCGTCGGGAACAATGCAGGGTTCCGTTTTGCTCTTCACTTCGTTAATCCACGACTTTACTGTTTCCCTGTCGATGGACACTCCTGCGGGCAAACCGTTGTCGTCCACTCCGACAATGACTTTCCCTCCTTCCGTGTTGACAAAGGCGTTCAGCGTAATGATTGCATCCTGATTGAAAGTGCGCTTAAATTCCACGCGCGTTCCCTCGCCCTGTTCCGTCAACTGTTTTATGCGATTCAAATTATCCATATCTGTATGTTTTAATGTTTGCAGCGCTTTTTAGGGATGTGTTAGAAATAACTTATATAAGGATGCAGTTCGGATTTTTAGCACACAGATGTGACAGATGACACAGATGACACGGATTTAAATCCGCGTCATCTGTGTGCTAAGTTATTTCCAACACATCCCTTATTCCCGTATTAAGAGGGATTGTGCGGCTCTTCACCGCGTCGCAGTGTTTTTTCAACGCAGAGGACGCAGAGGCTTCGCAAGGGGCGCAGAGGCTTCGCGTCCTTTGCGCAAGGTCGCCGGAGACTGCGGGTCAAGCCCTCGATACTCGTAACCGCGCGCCCTTCGCAAAGGACGCGAAGCCCTTGCGCCCCTTGCGAAGCCCTTGCGCCCCTTGCGTTACAAAAACACCGCAACGCGGTGAAAAAACACGCACACTTGTTCCACACAATTCCCAGTAGAACCCCTATTTAGGAAATAAACGACGCGACTGTCATCGACAGCCGACGACTTCGCTGTCGAATCGGCGACCAGCCGACAAAAACGACGTCACGGAGGAAGACGAGGCGGCGCATAGTGTCGGCCGCAGGCGGATTTACAGCGCGGCGCGGGAAAATGGCGGCATGGAGGCGGGCAAAATCACGGTATCCGCTTCGGACTTGTCCGACAGCGTCACGGAGCGCGAACAGCCGCTGCAAGAGATGGTGGTGGCGTGAATCCGTTGATCCTATCCCTGAAGGTACCGGTTTTGTAATAAGAAATCAGGTTCTGCTACTAAAGGATTGTGCGGTTCTTCACCGCGTCGCTGTGTTTTTTTACCGCAAG